>JAITPS010000075.1 GCA_031289325.1 Candidatus Methanovirga meridionalis | reverse complement strand
AATTAAATAAGGAATTAAATAAGGAATTAAATAAGGAATTAAATAAGGAATTAAATAAGGAATTAAATAAGGAATTAAATAAGGAATTAAATAAGGAATTAAATAAGGAATTAAATAATAATTAAATAATAATTAAATAATAATTAAAAGAATGCAGAAATAATATCATTTAAAACATGGATGAAAAAAATAAGGTACTTTAAAAGGGCATTTTTCAATCAATATAAACAATTTAAATTTTTACTTTTAAATAATATCTATTTTTAAAAAATTTATCTATTAAGATCTTCAATAATTAGCGTTGGTCGCATTTTCACAATAATTAGTTATGGTCATAAATATCGCCGAAATTCTTAATATTAATTTAATTTTTTTACCATATTATTCTTCTGATTTGACCCCTATTGAAGATGTTTGAAAAGAAATTAAAAGAATTAGCTCTACAAAGAATTTTAAAGATGTTGAAAAATTAAAAAAACATTTTAAAAAGACTTTTAATAAAATAATAGGTGAAAATCGTTCTTTAAGCTGGTTAAATGAATTCACATCCAACGGATACAAATTAAGCAATATACTAATATAAAATCCAAAATTTTTTAAAAACATATACACTTTTTGACAGCATGATTATAAACACAACATTTATATATAAGCTAAAATATATTAAATGAAGATTTCAGTTAATTGATACAGTTTATAGAATAAGTATTACGATTTTATCTTTTATTTAAAATTAATATTACTTATTCACGAATTATAATATGTTGATTTTATCATCCGATTATTACAATTTGTTTATCTGAACTCTATATGTTAATCTGGAATCTATATATTAAATAAAAAAGGAGATGATTATAGATATGAATAATAAATATAAAATACTTCTATTATTTGTTATATTATCAATAACTGTTACAGCAGTTATTGCTGATGCAGATGATGAAATAACAATTAGTGTAGATCCAGAATATGCATCTGGTGATGGAGCTGTTTATGAAGGTACAGAAAATCAATTTAATACAACCATTGTTGTACCAGAGGGTGGTGATCCATATGATGGAGTAGTAGCTAGATTATATGCAAATGATAGTGAAGCTGAAGTTGCAAATTTAACAGTAAATTTAACTTCAGGTAATAATTACTTTAATATTACTGATCCTACTGTTAGAAATATTACAAATAATTCGTATGGTGAAAATAATATTACTTACACTTTAAGCTTAACAGTAGGTGAGGATATTATTTCTTCTAATAGAAGTATCCCACTTGTTTATAATGGTTATTTAGGTAAAGAATTTTCACCATTTCATGATGATAATATTATTAAAGAATATAATATAACTGGAGGCATCATAGTAGATAATAAGAAAAATGATACCTATTTAAGCAATACTACTAATTCCAGAACTGACAACTTAACCTTAACCATTAATAAGGACAACATTGTCAAAACCTTTGCTTATGTTCCATATTCTTGGGGACCTGAAGATTATTCCATAAACCTTAGTGTAAATGATAATTCTGTTGATCAACCCGTATGCATTGATGATAAATCAAATCTTGGTAGTTCTGGTAATAGGGTATATGGTGTTCTTATCTTTGATATTACTGATCTGGTTTCAAAAGGAGATAATACTATAAATATTTCAAAGGAGAATGGAAGTGCAGCATTATATCCAACAGTCTTTGTAACATTATACAATGAAAGTAATGGAACCAATAAAAAAGTTATCATAAATGATGAAGCTGATTTATTGGGTACAACAGGAAATGGATTAAATAGATCTTTAGAAGCTAAATATAATTTCCCGAATATAAATGCTAAAAATATTAAAAATGCAGACCTATACTCTATTTTCGCTAGTAATGATAATGATGACAAGTTTGATTTGTTTTTAAATGATAACGAGGTTGAACCTGAACATACCAATGGGAGTCAGTATAGTACTGATTATGTGAAAGTCAATGTAACTAAATATATCATCAATAATGATAATAAAGTTAAATATCAACTTATAAAAGTAGACCCAAGTGAAAGTGAAACCGCAGTTGCATTATCAAAAATCCTTGTTCTTGAAAATGAAGTGCCACCAGCACCATCTGATTCCCATTTCAAGGGATTCTTTAATTCATTAAGTGATTTAATAGCTGCTGTTCCTACTGGTGTTGATGGGGATTTTGCTTTTGTTAGAGTAAATAATCAAAATCATTTGTTTACATGGACTAATAATAGTTGGTTTGATAATGGTGTTATTTCATTAGGGTTTGATGGTAATCCAGTATTTGGTGATTTAGGACTTGGTGATTTAGGATCTGGTGATTTAGGACTTGGTGATTTAGGATCTGGTGGCAGTTATCCTGGTGTGGGATTATCTAAAACTGGTTTTCCTTTAGCAGTACTCTTAGTCATATTATCAATCAGTGGATTTATTATTCGTAGAAGAAAATAATTTCTCTATGAATATTAATTATTCATTGAAGTTATCTAATTATTACAAATTTTTTTTTAACTTTTTTTTTAACTTTTTTTAATTTTATTATTTTATTACTTAAAAATAATATTGAAATGAATTTTTATATGTTGAAATGAATTATCTGAATTATTGAATAAGGAGATAAGATAAAATGGATACATTAACCTTAATTATAACCATATTAGTTTCATTATTAATATTTGCAGGCATTATTTATTATATGTACAGTATATTTGAGAAGAAAATCATTAGTGTAGAGTACATTGTTTTATTGGCTGTTTTAATAGCTATTGCCACAATAGGTAGATGGGTAGGAGGAATGACACCTTATGGTGTTGGATTTTCTGCTTTTATCATTATAATGGCAGGAATTACATTTGGAAAAGAAACTGGCTTTATAGTTGGTGTATTAACTGAATTAATGCCTATAAAAGGATTAGGGTACTGGTTGATATATACCATGATCGCATCTGGTGTTATTGGATTAACAGCAGGTATTTTATCAGAAAAATTAGATAAAAATATATTCGTAAGAGTTATATTTGGTGGTCTTTGGGCATTTGGTTATGGTTTAATCACCGATGTTTCAATGATATTTTTCTATCATTCTACTTTAGGA
>JAITPS010000270.1 GCA_031289325.1 Candidatus Methanovirga meridionalis | reverse complement strand
TTTTATTTACTTCCTTTTTTGAATATTTACTTCCTTTTTTATTTATATTAATTAAGATTTATTTATATTAATTAAAATTTATTTATATTAATTAAAATTTAAAATTATAGATTTTTATAAAATGATATTTAAAAGTAAATAAGTTAATAAAAAGAGTTATAGTTCAAGAGTTATAGTTCAAGAGTTATAATTCAAGAGTTATAATTCAAGATTTAAGAACTTTTCCATAATAACTATAATTTAAAAGGTACTGTAAAAAGAAGATGGAAATATAAAATCAGGAATTTGGTTTTTAGAGAGAAAAAACTCAGACCATATATGTCATCAAATTTTTAACCTAATTTTTTAATTTTTTAATTTTTCAAGTGCAAAAATCTCTGCTAAATTTACAGCACCAAAGATTACATTTTTTCATTTTAACCATTTCAGATGATAATTTTTTTTAATTTCTCATTTATTTAACTATTTAAATAATTCAATATCACCATTTGAATTTATACTGACTTCGTTTAGAATTATCATATTATTAATAACTTCTAAAAATCTATTTTTAGTGTTAGATTGACATGTATTAAATCCTAATAACATAGAAAATTCTTTAGCTAAATCATTAAATTGTAAAGCATATTGTTTTTTAAGGACTAAAATTATAGCTTCTTTAATTTCTTCATCAGAAATAAGCCCAATATTAGGTTTTTCTCTTTTTCTTAATGTGATTGGTTTTTTATAAGAATAATAAAATTCATTATTTACATGGAACCTGTTTTGATCGGACATATCAGATATAAGTAAATCCACAGTATTTTTAAATTTTTTAGTTGCTTTGGTTTCATATATATCCTTCATACGGTTATATATTTCATTTATATGTATAGGAGATTCAAAATCAATAATATCAAAGATTAATTCTTTCTTTTCAGTTTTAGAGCTGTTATAAAAATTGTTTCTCTTGTATGTATTATAATGCTGATAGTGAGGTATTGTTTCATCTACTGTATTGGATTTTTCTTCTTTCTTTTCTAATAGATTACTTATATCACTATCAGATAAATTTTCATTTATATGATTTATATCGTCTTTTAAATTTCTAAATTTTTCATTGTCTGTTTTTAAATTATTTTCATACTTATTTGATAATTCAATAGCTTCAATTAAACTTTTTTTAGCATTTTCTCTATTGTTGTACCATTCAGTAGACCATATTCTATGGAAATTCCAGCCTAATCCTTCCAATATCTCTTGTCTAAGTCTATCCCGATCTCTTGCAATAGGAGAACTATGATAAGGTGCCCCATCACATTCTATTCCTATAATATAATTACCCTGATTTTGTTTGTCGACTACTGCTAAATCTATCCTAAATCCTGCAGATCCAACTTGTTTTTCAACTATGTATCCTTTATCTACTAAAAAATTATAAACAGATTTTTCAAAATCAGAATCAAAATCTTCTCCAGTATAATAATTTTTTGGAAACTCTCCCTTTTCAGCATAATATAAGAATGTTTTCAAAGCTCGTAAACCTACGGATGTTGATTTTTCAGGGTTTAAATCGCTTGATTTGAAATTAGAGAAAACTACACATTTTTCTCTTGCTCTTGTTATAATTACATTTAATCTTCTTTCTCCACCATCTCTGTTAAGTGGGCCAAAGTTCAAAGTTAATTTTCTATCTTTATCAAAACCATAACCAACACTTATTAATATAATATCTCTCTCATCTCCTTGAATATTTTCTAAGTTTTTAACAAAAAACCCATCCTTACCAGATTGATTAAAGAATTTTTCAATTTCTGGATTTTCTTTAAGTCTTAATTCTAACTCTTCTAATATTGCTTGTTGTTGACTCGCACTAAAAGTTCCAATCCCTAAACTTTTAGTGTTTCCATGTTTTCTAAAATGATTTATAGCATAGTCTACAACCTTTTTTGCTTCAAGTGGATTTCTTGAGCCTTTACCTCGATTATAAAAACAATCTTTACAGAACTCAAATTTAAGACCTAAATCTTCAGAACTCTTAAATGGAGATGGATAAATGAATAATGAATTGTTATAAAATTCTGCATTAGAAACTGCAATTAATGATTCATGTTTACTTCTATAATGCCATTTTAACATTCTACTATCAAAAACAGAAGAAGTTAAATGAAGAATACTTTCAAGATCATTAAAAGAATAATCATCATCATTTTCTTCATCATCAATAGTTCCACTATCAAAAAATGCAGTTGGAGGAAGCTGCTTTGTATCGCCCATAATAATATAGTTTTTCCCCCTCAGCAATGCTCCAAGTGCATCTTCAGTTTTTACTTGACTGGCTTCATCAAAGATCACATAATCAAAGTATGATTTATAATGATCTGAATTTAAAAATTGGGCAATAGAAATTGGACTCATCATAAAACATGGTTTAATATCTCTAATAACATTTAAACATTCACTTAAAATCTGTCTTATAGGTTTTATTTTCCTTTTTTTATTCATTTCTCTCAATAATCTTCCTAATTCTGATGAAGGATTAACAGTACCAGAAATAGATGGTTTTTTTCTCCATAAAACCTCATTTACCCTAAACTTATTTAATTTAATCACTTTTAAGTCAAGCTTTTTAAATTTATTAATATTTTCTTCATGTATAGTGGTACTAAAGTCATGTAATGAATTATTTTCTTTTAAAATATTCTTTAGAATATTATTAGCTAAATTATAGTTAAATGTAGGGATAATAGCTTCTTTATTAATTTCATCATTAGTAATAATTTCAATTAAATCTTTAGTGTATTCATGTGCACATTTTTCACAGCTATTTTTATATAATCTCCAATCATACAACATTCTTACATGTTTATACAAATCATTAAAATGATTTTGAATTTTTGATATTTCTCTTGATTTGATAAAGTCATTGCATAAGTCTTCATTTTCAAAATGTAATAATTTGTCTAAAAAAGTGTATTTTTCTATGATTTTTATTTTAAGATTCTCAATATTTTTTAAATATTTTTTCATTTCATTAAAATCAATATCTTCTTTTAATAAATCAACGGTCTTTAATGTGAAAAAATTAGAATTAAATAACTCATTAAAAATTAAAATTTCATTATATTTACTCTTTAATTCATTAATATTAGATTGACATCCTTCCCATGAATCTGAAAAGAAATAGTTTCCTACTTCACCATTTGAATCAATATTTTCACATAGTTTTTGAATTTTAATTAATTCATTAAGACCTTTTTCTAAATCTTTAAATGTAATATATTTTTTGTTTAAAGTAAATTCAGATATTTCTTTTTTTATTTCTTCTATTTCATTAGCCCAATTAAGTAATTTTTCAGATTCAATAATAATTTTACCTTCATTAGCTTCTTGTTCATAGTAGTTTAAAATTTTTTCTTTTAATGAATTCAAATGATTGTTCCATTTAATAACTTGATCAAAGTCATTTTCAATTTTTTCATCTGGAACATTTAAATTGGAATAATAATTTTTAAACTCCTTATGCACTGCTTTAAATTCACTATTAAATATTTTTGAAAAAAAAGATTTTCTTTTTTCTCTAAAGAGATTCAATTTTTTATAGATATTTTTATCTTTTAAAATTGAATTAACATCTGAATTATCAATATTGCTTTTATATTTCTTAATATCATTAACTATTTCCTTTAAATTTTCATTTTCTAAAATATGAAGATCTATACCCAATGAATCAATATTTTTGTTCAATGATTTAACATGCTCTCCTTTTTTTTCTAAATCTTTTAATAATACTTCAGGTTTTATATCTTTAGTTAATCTTTTATATTCTTCAAGATTGTTTAAAAGGTTCTCTAATTCATTACCATTTATTAATTTGGGATCCACTTCAAGAACATTATAATTTTTAAGACATTTTTCAATTTCTTCCAAATTCTCTATTTTTCTTGATCCTGTAACATTTGAAAGATTTTCAATGTTTTCAAGTAATTCCTTTAAATAATTTGAAAGATTATTTAGATTTTCACTTATATCTTCAATATCATCAGGTAATAGATTTTCTGGAGAAGTATTTCTCCATGGGTTCTCTTTAATAGGTTTAACAGAATCATATACATTTGAGATTTTTTCAATTTCGTTTATTAGCTCTCCTCTTTTTTGAGAACTACAATTATCTAAATTTTTCATTTCAAAACGAATTAGTTTTTGATTCAAGTTTTCAATTTTTTGACGATTAAATTCATATATTCCTATTAATTCATAAGGGGACAAATCAGTATTTTTATATTTAGTGGATATAATCTCCATATAATTATTAAGCTTTTCTTTTAAAGAATCTAAGTCATGAAAATCCGTAGTATCTTTAAGAATATTCTGATCTAAGTTTAAAGTATGTTCAATTTCATTTAAAAATTCTTTTTTATTAGATTTATTACTATGTAACTCTAAACATCCACTACCTAATCCAATATCATCTAATCTTTTTTTAACAACTTCTAAAGCAGCCATTTTTTCACTGACAAATAAAATAGTTTTTTCATTAGCCATAAGCTCTGCTATTAAATTAACAATTGTTTGAGACTTTCCAGTTCCTGGAGGACCTTCCACAACTAAATTTTTCCCTTTCTTAGCTTCTTCTAAAACAGTTATCTGAGAAGAATCTGCATCAACAACATGAAATACATCTGATGACTTAATTAATTTGTCAATATTATTTTCATCAAAATAATATGGATCATTATCTTCAGAAGGATTAAAAAGTTCACAAATAGGATTATCTTCAATATTTGACCAATTTTCTAAATCTAAATCACGATACATCACAAATTTTTTAAAATCAAAGCTACTTAAATAAATTTCTTGATTAATCTTCCAATTTTCATTTGAAGATATAGCTTTTTCTACTTTCCCAAAATAGTGATAAATATTATCTTTTGAATCAAATTCTTCAAAATTAGGTAAATTAATTCCCTGTTCTCGAAGTTTGTATTGTAGCGATATATTATTTTGAACATCTTTATTATCCCACTTAATAGTAAAAGGACTGCCTACAGATTCCCTTTGCATGTTTACAGGGATTAAAATCAAAGGTGCTTTATGAGTACCTTCAACATAATCTATTTCACTCCATTCTAAAAACCCTAAAGCCAAAAATAAATTATTATAACCTTGTTCTTCTAAAATAGTCTTGTGATTTTGACTAACTCCAAATAATCTTTTTTGTAATTCCTTTTCAGATAAATTTGTCTGCAATAATAAATCTTTATGTTTATCAGGAATGTCAGATTCATTTAATGACATAGACCACAATATATCATTTTCATGCTCTTCTAATTCATCAACTTGATTTTCCACATTAGAATAATTTTTATTGTCTTCATCTTCTTTTTTATAGAAATCAGTTAATTTAACTTGGGAAGGAGATATTAACTTTTTCTCATTATCATTATTTTTATCAAAATTAGGTAAAAATTCCATTGTTTTTTCTTCAAAAACTAATATTTGATATAATTCAGCAGGATTTTCATCAATTATAGGAATATTTCGTTTTAAATCTTTGAAATTCAGTAGATTATTTCTCATTCCCATATCCAAAAGATTTTTACGAGAATTGTTTATTTGTTCTGTTATAATTGACTGTATTTCTTTGTTTTCCATAAAACCACAAAATATTATTAATCATTGTGTTTGAAAATTTGTAAAAACCTAAGCTATATTAATGATTCAATCATGTATTTAGGATATAATTTTATTCATTTATGGGGCAGAAAACAATGTTCTCCACCTTATTTTTAATTTATGGGAATGATTTTCTTTTATTTTAACTTTAATTCTATCAAAAATAGATTTTTATTTATTCAATTAGTTTTAATTTATTCATCGTGATTGGCAGTGATTTCAATTTAAACATGAACCATTTCAACTATTAATATATTAAAATTATAAGTATTTATATTTGTTTATTTTCATATTAAAATAATTGATGAGTAAAGTATTTTTTTTCTATCTTTCTTTTGATGAAATAATGTAATTTAAAATTATTTATGTTACTTAAAATATATTCATATTATTTAAAATTTAAAATTATTGATTTTCATAAAATAATATTTGAAATTAAACATTTTAATAAAAAAATTATTATTTTAAGATTTAAGGACTTTTCCATAAGAACTATATTAGTAAAAAAAAAAAGTAATGTAATAAACATTTGATTAATTAATTAAAAGATTCTTTAATTCTTTTTTTCAAATATTTTATTTTCAGATATTTTATTTTCAGATATTTTATTTTCAGATATTTTATTTTCAGATATTTTATTTTCAGATATTTTATTTTCAGATATTTTATTTTCAGA
>JAITPS010000263.1 GCA_031289325.1 Candidatus Methanovirga meridionalis | reverse complement strand
ATTTATTTATATTAATTAAAATGTATTTATATTTATTTATATTAATTAAAATGTATTTATATTTATTTATATTAATTAAAATGTATTTATAGTTATTTGAAATTATTTATATTAATTAAAATGTATTTATAGTTATTTAAAATTATTTAAATTTATTTAAATTTATTTAAATTTATTTAAATTTATTTAAATTTATTTATAGTTATTTAAATTTATTTATAGTTATTTAAATTTATTTATAGTTATTTAAATTTATTTAAATTTATTTATATTTATTTATATTAATTAAAATGCATTTATAGTTATTTAAAATTATTTAAATTTATTTATATTTATTTATATTTATTTATATTTATTTAAATTTATTTAAAATTATTTATATTTATTTATATTTATTTATATTTATTTAAAATTATTTAAACTTATTTATATTAATTAAAATGTATTTATATTAATTTAAATTCAAAATTAAATAATTTAATAAAAAAACTTATACTTCAAAATTTAAAAATTTATTCATAAATAATAACTATAAAATATATTATTTAAAATTAGTTATATTAATCAAAATATATTTATATTAATCAAAATATATTTATATTAATTAAAATTATATATTTTTATAAATTGATATTTGAAATTTTGATATTTGAAATTAAATAATTTAATAAAAAATTTTATTATTCAAAATTTTATTATTCAAAATTTATTATTCAAAATTTATTATTCAAAATTTATTATTCAAAATTTTATTATTCAAAATTTATTATTCAAAATTTATTATTCAAAATTTTATTATTCAAAATTTTATTATTCAAAATTTATTATTCAAAATTTATTATTCAAAATTTAAGAACTTTTCCAAATGAATTTATTTTCTAAGCTTTGACTTTATTTTCTAAGTTTCATTATATATTATATTTAATAATTAATTATTAAAACAAACTAAAAACAAACTATTTCTAAAATAAAGGAATTACTATATGAAAAATTTGAAAAAATTTGTGCTTAAGCCTTCTCAAGATAATCTAAATTATAGTAGAAATTGGTTAAAATATTATTCCCAAAATACATATCCAAATATTGATTATCCTGATAAAACTATGTATGAAATGATAGAATTTGTTGGGAAAATGATACCTGATAATTTTGCATTGGATTTTTTAGGTAGGGAATTAACCTATAAAGATTTACTTAAATTTATAGATGAATGTGCTATTGGATTAATCAAATTAGGGGTGAAAAAAGGAGATAAAATTACTGTCTGCCTACCAAACACACCTCATACAACTATTGCTTTTTATGCCATTAATAAAATTGGAGCTATATCCAATATGGTTCATCCATTATCTGCACCTAAAGAAATTGAATACTATTTAGATTTAACAGATAGTAAATTTGCAATTACCATTGATTTTGCATTTAAAAACTTTGAAAAAATAGGAGACAACACAAATTTAGAAAAAATTGTTCTATGTAAGGTAGATGATTATCTTAAATCTTCTAAAAAAATAGGATATTGGGCATTATCTAAAAGGAAAATTCCAGATATTCCTAAAATGAATAATGTTATTAAATGGAAGGAATTACTAAAAAATGGTGAAAATTTAACCATCTGTAATGACCATGAAATTAAAGCTTCAAATCCTGCGGTTATACTTTATACTGGTGGGACTACAGGTAAACAAAAAGGTGTTCTTCTATCTAATTTAAATTTCAATGCTCTTGCACTTCAAACAGGCTCACAAGTTAATGTTGACTTAAATGATCGAATGATGTGTATAATGCCTTTTTTTCATGGATTTGGTTTAGGTGTTACAATGCATACTTGCTTAGTATTTGGAGCCGAAATGTTGCTTGTTCCTAAATTTACTGTAGAAGATTTTGCTAAAACTTTTAAAAAGCATAAACCTGAGTTCATTGCAGGTGTTCCCACTTTATTCACTGCACTAACTAAAAGTAAAAAAATGATTAAATCTGATTTTTCACATTTAAAAGGAATATTTTCTGGGGCAGATACTTTACCTAACAATATTAAAGTGCATTTTGAAGAATTTATCAGTGAAAGAGGAGGATCTGTTTCAATAAGGGAGGGTTACGGTTTAACTGAAACAGTAACTGCAAGCTGTCTAACACCATCAACTGAATATCGTTTTGGAAGTATTGGTATTCCGTTTCCAGATACCTTATTTAAAATATGTAAGATTGGAACTCAAGAAACATCCAGAGTTGATGAAAATGGAGAAATCTGTATTTGTGGGCCAACGGTCATGTTAGGATATTACAATGATGAAAAAGAAACCAAAATGGTTCTTCAAAAACATGATGATGGTAAAATTTGGGTTCATACAGGTGATTTAGGTAGTATGGATAAAGATGGTTTTATTTACTTTAAACAAAGAATTAAAAGAATAATTAAACATTCTGGATACTCAATTTTCCCAAGTCAAATTGAAAATGTACTGACTTCTCATGAAGCTGTAGCTAATGCATGTGTAATGGGAGTTCCAGACACATATCAAATAGAAAAAATAAGAGCATACATTGTTCTTGAGAAAAATTATAAAAAATCGCATGATTTGAAAGCAGATATAATTAAAAAATGTAAAGGATATCTTAGTACTTGGAGTATGCCTCAAGAAATAATTTTTAGAGATGAATTACCAATTACAAAAGTTGGAAAAATAAATTATACTGAACTTGAAAAGGAAATATTGGATGAATTAAATAAAAAAAACATGAATGTATATGAAGATATTAAAAATATCTCTGATAAATCTTCTGATTTGTATAAAGAGCAGGATATAATTCTTTAAGAGAATAATTTCTTTTATTTATCACACATAAGTTGGGATTTTATGGATTTAAAAAAAAGATTATCATTGGGATTAGCTGATTTTGAAGATATAATAACTAAAAATAAGATTTATGTTGATAAAACAGATTTGATAGAGAAAATAATTGGTTTAGAGAGAAAATACTATTTTTTATCAAGACCAAGAAGGTTTGGTAAATCATTACTTATAAGCACACTTAAAAATCTTTTTGAAGGCAAAAAAATATTATTTAAAGATACCTATATCTATGATAATTGGGAGTGGGATGAAACATACTCTGTTATAAGATTAGATTTAAGTGTTCCTAAATCAGAAAATAAAGAAAGATTTGAAAGATCATTAAATAATTATATGGATTCCATAGCTAAATATGAATTTGGAATTAAGCTTAAATCAGAATTTGCTAATGATAAATTAAAA
>JAITPS010000234.1 GCA_031289325.1 Candidatus Methanovirga meridionalis | reverse complement strand
AAAATTAATATTTAAAATTAAACTAAAATTAATATTTAAAATTAAACTAAAATTAATATTTAAAATTAAACTAAAATTAATATTTAAAATTAAACTAAAATTAATATTTAAAATTAAATTAAAATTAAATAATTTAATAAAAAAATTTATCATTCAAAATTTAAGAACTTTTCCATAATAACTATAATTTAAAATTTTTAAACTGGTGAATAAATTCTCCTAAGTTGAAAATAAATTTTCAACAATCGGATGTTTAAAATAAGTAAGATATTTAAAAAAATGATTAATTACAAACATTTTTTATAACACTATAGTTTCAGAAAAAATAAATGTCAGCAATTTCTGTTAAGATAAGTTTTCTTATTTTAACAGCACATTGGAATATTATTAAATTTGTATATTAGTAAATAAGATGTAAAAATATCTATTCTCACGAAACAATCCATATTTTTCAACTGTTTTATAATTCTTGCATATTGGTATGATTTTATCTTTCATTTTTCTAATTTGAAAATAGTAGTATTTATATACAACATATATCTTAAATAACAATTGTTATAATTTAATAAAAATTAAAAAATTAAAATGTTATAATATTAAAATATTGCTAATAAAATTAGTAGTAAATAATATTAAATGATTTTAATCTAAAAGGTGAAATTTAATGGTATTGATTGTTGGAACTGGAGTAGGTGGAGCTATAATAGCTATGGAGCTTGCAAAATCTAATATTCCAGTGACTATTGTGGAAAAAGGTCCTTCAGCTGATGTGAAAGATTCTTATAAGTATTATGATAAAATAGATGATTATTTGGATCTATCTAAAACATGCTGTGTTGGAGGATCAAGTGTAGTAGCAGCTGGAAATGCTGTTCGGCTTCTTGAAGAAGAATTAAAAGAATATGGTGTAGATATATCAGTAGAATTAGATGAAGTAGAAGAATTAATTGGTGTTCATCAATTAGATGACAGCCACTTTGGAGAAGGAACCAAAAAATTCATGGAAGCTGCTAAATCAATAGGATTATCAGTAATAAAAATGCCAAAATTCATTAGAGAAGAAGACTGTGTTAAATGTGGTAAATGTGCATGGGGATGCCCTAACGATGCTAAATGGACATCAAAAGATTTTATTAAAATAGCTATTGAAAATGGAGCGGAATTAATAAGCGAAGCTGAAGTAACAGATATTTTAACAGAAAATAAAAAGGTTAAAGGTGTTAAAGTTAAGTATAAAGATGAATCTGTAAAAGCCATAGAATCTGATGTTGTTGTACTATCAGCAGGAGCTATTAACTCAGCTATTATACTTCAAAAATTAGGTTTAAAAGCAGGTGAAAAATTATTTATAGATCCATTCGTTACAGTCGGAGGAGTTTTAAAAAATATAAATTACAGTACTGAAGTCACAATGAATGCTTTATTTATAGGTAAAAATTTTGTTCTCGCTCCTCATTACTCAGTTATAATTAGTCAAAACTTAAATGATGATAATATTAAAAAAGAAGACATATTAAGTGTAATGGTTAAAATTCCTGATGATAATCATGGGAAAATTGTAGATGGAAAAATAATTAAAGAAAATACAATAAAAGATATTAGATTTATTGCAGAAGGAGCCGCAACAGCTGGAGCTATTTTAATAGCAGCGGGTGTTGATCCAAATACAATTACCTCAACCCATTTAAGAGGAGCTCATCCAGGAGGAACAGCAGCCATAGGAGATATAGTTGACAGTGATCTTAAAACAGAATACGAAGGTCTATATGTTTCTGATGCAAGTGTAATTCCTGAAGCACCAGGAGCACCACCAATAGTAGCTATTTTAGCTATATCTAAAAGATTATCTAAACATTTAATTAACAAACTTTCAAATTAGTTATCCTGACTATTAATATTTTAGATAAATCGAGGCTACATAAAATTCAAGCGATAAGCTATTTTCCAAACTTTTTGCTCCAATTATGGTTACATAATTGGTGGGATAAATGGAATGAAGAAGGATATAAAGGTTTATACAGAAAATACCATGATAAGGGGGGGTTGTCCTTCAAACTTATCTGTTGAAGATAATAAAAAATTGAATGATATTTTGGAAAAGAAAAATATTATTTAACTCAAAAAATTGCTGAAATCATTAAAAGATGAATTTAATATTAAATATTTGGTATCACAACAAAGTATCAATTTAAAGAAGTTAGGATTTCATTTATAGTAAATCATATCAAATGTATTCTAAAAGACCAAACTATACGAGAAATTGTTTAAAAAAACTCCCAAAAATAGTATTTGAACTTAATGAATTAATAAACATATTTCTCAAAAGTTAAGGGAAGTACTATATATGATGAAAAATTTTCTATTTTTCAAAAAAGTAGAAAAACAAAGTTTTTTTATTTTCATTAGTACATAATATTTGATTATAACTTTGATTGATACCATAAACATTTTTTAATCCACATACATTTTCCACAAATATCTTTTAAATCATCTACATTGAGTGAATTATTTACTATTCCATATAAATCATCTATTTTATATAATTTATTTTCAATTATGCCTGTTTTTTTAATTACATTTAAATCCATTTCAACAATTTCTTTATTTTTATTCACTATTTTTTCTTTACCTAAATTTTCATCATATTTTTCTAAATTTAGACAACATTTTTCATCTTTTAAATTAGGGCAATGAAAACAAATAAAGTCAACTGATTTTAATATTACTATATCAGGATTAGTTTTTAAGTGATCTATTAGATTTTCAAAATTTATTTTAAAGCTTTCACTATATCCATATCCTTGATAACCTTGTAAGCATAGTAAATGATGTGCCCTTAATTTTACGGGCTTGTTTAAATCAAACATAAAAACATCTTTTAGATTAAATATTTAAAGTCGTGAAGAATCTTTTGTTTTTCTAAATTCTTTCATCCTATAATGGTTTTGATAAAATTCTTAATAAATAATTTTTTTGAAAATAAATATTATTAAAATTTATTATAGTGGATTCAATAAAATATAGTGAATTCAATAAAATTTTTAATAAATAATTTTTTTAAAAATAAATATTATTAAAATGTGTTAATTAAAAATTAGTTATATTATTTAAAATATATTTATATTATTTAAAATTTAAAATTATGGATTTTTATAAATTGATATTTAAAATTAAATACAGTAGCTTTAATAAAGTTCTTAATAAATAACTCTTTTAAAAATAAATATTATTAAAAAATATTAATTCAAAAATAATTATATTAACTAAAATAAGTTTATATAAATTAATATTTAAAATTATGGATTTTTATAAATTGATATTTAAAATTAAATACAGTAGCTTTGATAAAGTTCTTAATAAATAACTCTTTTAAAAATAAATATTATTAAAAAATATTAATTCAAAAATAATTATATTAACTAAAATAAGTTTATATTAATTAATATTTAAAATTACAGATTTTTATAAATTAATATTTAAAATTACAGATTTTTATAAATTAATATTTAAAATTATAGATTTTTATAAATTAATATTTAAAATTAATTAATTTAATAAAAAAATTTATTATTCAAATTTAAGAACTTTTTCATGATGACTATAATCTAATAAAAAATTTATTATTCAAAATTAAGAACTTTTCCATAACACCTATAATTTAAAATTGTTTACAATTATTTTATAAATGAAAATAATTATTCATAGACTCTCCACTTATTGACGCATTCTATAAATCAAAAATTATATAAAATATGGGTTTGAAAATAGGTTTATAAAAACTCGCATAATAATAGTAATAATTAATAATATGTTGATAATTATGAATTTGAACAGTACTTATAAAGATAAAATTAAAGAATCATTAATAGTTAGTTTTTGTATAGCAATGGGAACTTTATTTGGAGTATTGTCCTTATTTCTATTTTATTATTATGATATATCTATTTTTGGTTATAATATTGGTTTGATTTTCTCACCATTATTAGCAGGATACATTGAAACATATCTTGCAAAGAAAATTCATGGAAAAACAACTGGAGCAGTTAGTGCATTTATATTATTTATAATAACTGTTATTTATGGATTTATTATAATCAACCCAGGATTAGGATTTAACTTTGTTACAATAGGAAGTGCTACTGTTATACTACAAGCCGCCTTCCCAATTTTAGGAGAATACTTTTTAATGGTATTCATAGTTGGTTTAATAGCTTACTTGACAGGGGCTTTTAAAAAAATTCTTTTTTATATGAAAAATGGAGTTTATAAACTTATTAATTATACTCCTAATGATTTAAATTCTGAAAAAAATATAAATTATGATCCTAATATAGAACATGCTGATATAAATGATTTAGGTATACTATTTTTAACTGCAACCCATACAGGAAATAATAAAATTATAGATTATAAAGGAATTTTTGAAAGTAAAATTATTATTCACAATACCAAGAAGTTTTTCACTAAATCATCAAACAATAATCAAAAATTTCTTGATGATCTTAGAAAAGGAACGGAACAAGCAATTATTAATTTAAGTGTTGATTTAAAAGAATATGATTGTAATGGACTTTTAGACCTTACAATTGAATATGATACAGTTGGAAATTTTGGTGATGCAAATCAAATAATAGTTCGAGGAACAGGAATAGAATTAGGAACTTAATATCTATTAAATTAACTTTTATAATTAAGTATTAAGACAATTGAGAATATCTAAAAATCTATTATCATTTACAAATTGATAGTTTTCAAACGATTAATAGCCTCTTTGAGATTTTCATAGGAATTAGCATAAGAAATTCTTATATTATTTTCACAAGATTCCCCAAAATTTTTTCCTGGAACTAATACAACACCAGTTTTCAATGCTTTTTTCACATAATCATTAGCATTTTCAACTTTAGGAAAAACATAAAATGCTCCTTGAACATTATTATATTCTAAACTTAAATCATCTAATCCAGTTAAAATAAGGTTTTTTCTTCTTCTAAATTCTTTTACTAAATTTTCAACATATTTATTAGAATTTTTTAATGCTTCATAAGCTCCTATTTGAGAAAGAGAACTTACACAAGCAGTATTATATTGATGAACTTTCAATATTTCATCAATTATATTGCTTTGACCTGCCATATATCCAATTCTAAGACCAGTCATGGCATAAGATTTTGAAAATCCATTGATTAAAAGAGTATTTTCACTAAATTTAGCTGGAGAGTAATGTTTCCCACTATAAATTAATTTTTCATAGATTTCATCACTAATAATAATAAAATCATGATCAATAGATAAATCACAAATAGCTTTAATATCTTCTTTATCCATAACAGCACCTGTTGGATTAGAAGGAGAATTTAATATAATTCCTTTAGTTTTTGAGTTTATTTTATCGTGAACATCCTCATATTTCATTTTATAATCGTTTTCAAATGATGTTTTAATTGGAATTGGTTTTGCTTCAGCTAATTCAACAGATGCTTTATAAGATAAAAAACCAGGATCTGGAATTAAAACCTCATCATTTTTGTTAAATAAACTTTGTGATGCTATGTATAATGCTTCACTTGCTCCTGTAGTAACCATGATTGATTTTGAATCAAAATTTAGAGAATTATCTTTTTTAAGTTTTTTAGATATTTCTTCTCTAAGTTCCACACAACCCATATTAGATGTATAATGGGTAAAACCTTTATTAAGACCACATATTATGGCTTTAATGACATTTTCAGGTATATTAAAGTCAGGTTCTCCAATACCTAAGTTAATATCATTTTCACCAACTACTTCAAACATTTTTCTAATATCGGATAAATCTACTTTTTCAAGTCTTTTAGCAATTTGTATCATGTTTTTCCTTTTTCTGTAATTCATTAATTGATATTATAACCTTATTTATAGTATCTTTGATAAAGAGCTTTGATAAAGTTTTTAACAAATAATTTTCAAAATTAAATATTAATAAAATATATTAATTAAAATAAGTTTATATTAATTAAAATTTAAAATTATAGATTTTTATAAATTAATATTTAAAATTAAAATTAAAATTAAAATTAAAATTAAAATTAAAATTAAATATTAATAAAAGATATTTATTTAAATCAATTATATTAATTAAAATAAGTTTATATTAATTAAAATTTAAAATTATAGATTTTTATAAATTAATATTTAAAATTAAAATTAAATTAAAATTAAATTTAAAATTAAGTAATTTAATAAAAAAATTTATCATTTTAAAATTTAAAAACTTTTTCATGCGGGTTATAATTATTTTTTAATATATGTATAGAATTTTATTTTTTAATAATATTTATTTTTAAAAAATCATTTATTAAAAACTGCATTGTAAAAAGAGGATGAAAATTGAAAATCTGAATTTGTTTTTTTAGGTAAAAATTTAGACATATATTTATACAATACATTTATTTATTAAATATAGAGAAATCAACATTTTCTGCTATACTTTTAGTGAAATTATAAGCAAAATTAGGGCAAGAACAGGCATGAATATGTAGATAATTTGCTAAAGTATTTTTATAAGTTAATCCATCATTTCGATTAATTATTCCTTTTCCTCTTTGAATCTCAAAAGCAAAATTTCCACTACTAACATCGTTTAACTTAGTATAATGAAATTCGTGACCTTTAAAAACTTCATCTTTTTCAGTTAATATATTGTCTCTCTTTGATTTGCATATAATGTAACTTAATCCTTGAACTTTAGAAGTCATAGTTGAACTAAATGGTATTATATCACACATTCTATATTTATCAATTGATTTTGAAAGATATATTAATCCTCCACATTCCCCATAAATGTAATTTCCATTATTGTGAAATTTTAAAATAGACTCTCTAATGGATGAGTTTTTTTCTAATTCTTTCCTAAAAACCTCTGGATATCCACCACCAACATATAATCCATCTACATCAGGAAGAATTTCATCGTGCAGTGGAGAAAATTGAATAATTTTTGCATTGTTTTCTTTTAGTGCATCAATGTTATCTTGATAATAGAAATTAAATGCATCATCTTTTGCTAAACCAATTTTTACTGGTTTTTTATTTCCAACTTCCCAAAGTTTCCCTGTATCTTTAGGTGTTTTAAAAGCTTTCATTATATCAATTAAACTATCAAGATCTATATATTCTTCAACTATTTTCCCCCAAGTTTCAATGCTTTTAGCTATTTTTTCTTTTTCAAGTGCAGGGACTAATCCTAAGTGTCTTTGTTCAATAGCTATTTTATCATCTCGTGGAATTCCACCTATTACTTTAGTGTTGGTTAATGTTTCTACAGATTCCTTAGTTTTTAAATAGTGTTTTTTTCCTTTTACTTTGTTTAATATGACCCCTTCTATTTTTAATTCTGTGTCTAATGATTTAAAACCAAGAACTATGGCAGCCGCACTTTTAACTAAGCTACGAGAATCTAAAATAAGAATTATTGGGGCATTCAATGCTTTAGCTATTGATGCTGTGCTTCCAACATCTGTGATTGAACTTATTCCTTCATAAAGACCCCTAACACCTTCAACAATCCCATATTTAGCTTTAGAATTTTTCATGGCTCTATTGTATGTAGCTATTATTTGTTTATCATCCATGAAAAAGGAATCTAAATTTCTGGATATATTTCCTGTTGCAAGAGTATGGTAAGTTGGGTCTATGTAATCTGGTCCTACTTTAAATGGTTGAACATTGTATTTAGATAATGCTTTCATTATTCCTGTGGAAATTGTTGTTTTTCCTACAGCACTACTTGCTCCTGCTAATATAATTTTCATAATATTACATGTATTTGATATAATACTTAAATTTTATTAAATACTTTTGATTACCAAATATTTTTGAGAACTTAAAAATTTGAGAACTTAAAAATTTTAATATTATACCTTCATCATGTTATAAATTATAAGTTATAAGTAAAAAGAAAATAGTTTTAATTTAAAACTTATATATTATAACTTCTAAATTATTAATTGTAACTTAGAACTAAAAAGTTAAAACTAAAAAGTAAAAAGTTATAACTAAAAAGTTATAAATTATTTATAAATTATTATACATGATTAATAAATTATAGTTTCATGACAATGTAATTTATCATAGACTTTATTTTATGTTAATATTATGTATTATTAATAATATGAATGGAAGTCATTAAGATGGATCAATAAATGGAATTTGAAGATAATGAAGTTGAATTTTTAAATATTTATGAAAATAATTAACATGAATTAATTAATTAACATAAATTAATTGGATGACAGCATTATAAGTAAATATCCATCCATTTATCCATCCATTTTAAAATTAAAATATTTATTTTATAGTGTATGAAATAATGTTTTTAAGTAATGAGATTTTTTAAATTACACCATAATTATTAAATTTTTAATTAAAAAAATTATAATTATTATTTTTAAAAATAAAAGAATAAAAATTATTATTTAAAAAATTAGATTAATATTAAT
>JAITPS010000232.1 GCA_031289325.1 Candidatus Methanovirga meridionalis | reverse complement strand
ATAAGATAGTTCCTTTAGTGCCGAGTGTGGGGACTAATTGGGATGATGTTCCTGTTTGGATGCGGAGGTTCATGTGATAACTTAATTATTAATTATTTTTTTTTATTCATAATTTTTTTCATAATTTTTTTTTACTTATTTTTTTAATTAATTCATATATGGTATTAGTAAATTGTGTAGATGGTCTAAATTTGTTTATGGCTAAAAATTAAATTTCGGACTCTTTGAAACATACTTTTTTTGCATTGCCATAAATATTCCTTCAACATATTAGTTTTATCATAATACTAATATCACCATACTATAGTGTATGAAATAATGTTTGTAAGTACAGAAAAACTTCGTTTTTCTAATTGAAATAAAAATTTTCAATGAAGAAAATCAAAGATTTGTTTGAGGATAACTTAGAAAAATCGAAGATTTTCCATTTCTAACTTTAAAAAATAGAAATTTTTTAAAATTAAGAAAGTAGGCTAAAATTTGATGACCTGAATATAGTCTAAATTTTTTCTGTTTAAAAACCAAATTTTGGATTCATCCTATTTTTACAGTGCCATTTTATTATGGTCATGCTTTCACTCTACACTTACTTTCATACATTATTATTTTTCTTCAGAGTTCTGATTTATCAATTAATTCTTCACTATCATAGTGTATAAGTTAAATGATCTATTAAAAAGAAAAAACACAGGATTTTCAGATAAATATAAGTAAATTATAAATCAAAAATTATATAAACATGAATTGGAAAATAGATTTATAGTGTTCTGTAAAATTATTTTATTTTAAAAAATTTTATATTTTTAAATTTAGAAAATCTGAAAGATTTTCTCTATTTATATATTAATTTTACAAAATTCTCTATTTATATATTAATTTTACAAAATTCTCTATTTATATATTAATTTTACAAAATTCAATTAAAGATTTGCAACCAAAAATGATTTTTATTTCTTAAAATTAAATTTAAAAGATAAATATTAATATTTGAAAAAACATTTTACAAAAAATTTTTTGATATTTTTTGATATAATAAAGTATATTAATTATACAGAACACTATATATGGATTATTATTAAAATTATAGGTGTTATGGAAAAATTCTTAAATTTGAATAATAAATTTTTTTATTAAATTATTTAATTTTAATTAAATTATTTAATTTTAAATATAATTTTATAAAAATCCATAATTTGAATTTTAAATAATATAACTATATTTTGATTAATATAATTAATTTTAAATTAATATTTTTTAATAATATTTAATTATAGACATAATGGAAAAGTTCTTAAATTTTGAACAATAAATTTTTTTATTAAATTATTTAATTTCAAATATTGATTTATAAAAAGTTATAATTTTAAATTTTAAATAATATAAATAATTTAAATTAATATTTTTTAATAATATTTATTTTTAAAAAAAGTTATTTATTAAGAACTTTATCAAACTCAATATATTTAAATTAAATTATATTATAAATATTATATTCGTTTTAAAAATTAAATTAAATAATTTTTATATTCATTTTAAAGATTAAATTATATTATAAATTTATATTCGTTTTAAAAATTAACTTAAATTAAATATATTCATTTTAAAAATTAAATTATATTATAAATTTATATTCGTTTTAAAAATTAAATAATTTTTATATTCATTTTAAAGATTAAATAATTTTTATATTCATTTTAAAGATTAAATTATATTATAAATTTATATTCGTTTTAAAAATTCACTTAAATTAAATATATTCATTTTAAAGATTAAATTAAATAATTTAAAAATTTAATAAAACTCAAAAAATTGAATTGTTGGGTATTCTCTTGGAAAATAAAAATAGAAGTGAAATAATGAATAATGAAATGGCTAAGAATACTAACAAAATGACTAAGAAAGATTTGAATGTGATTAAAATGATAAATGAGAAAGAAATTCAAGATTGGTTAGTAGAAGAAGGATTTTTTAAGGAAAAAATACATGATGAACAATCTATTTTCCATTTTATAGTAAACTATCCAGATAATAATATAATTGACCTTATTCAACCAAAAGGAAAAGGAGATATGATAGTCATTGGATGTGCAACCAATATCTCTCCTGAACATTTAGATATTATTATGAAATCTTCTATGGATAAAAAAGTAGAACTAATTTGGAATTTTAAATACACGGTTAATCAATTTTTATTAGATTTTCAAATTCAACATCCTGATAACATACTTCAAATGTTTGTTATATCCAGTACAATTTATGAAGATGGTTTAACTAAACATAATTTAATATCCGAGATTAAAAAGATTTTTAAAGCAAAACTCCAATGTTTACTACAAATGGAAAAGATTTTCAATACCGAGATTAGTGAAAAATCAGTGAAGCATGATGACGATAGAATGTTTAGTTAAAATTAAAGAAATCTTTAAAACAAAAATAAAGTGTTCGTATGGAAAATGAAGAAATAATAGAAAGTTATCCAAAGTATGTAATGAATACATACGGTCGCCAACCAATAGCTATTTCACATGGAAAAGGTATTAAAGTTTGGGATAACAATGATAATGAATATATGGATCTTTTTGCAGGAATAGCTGTTAATAATATTGGGCATGCACATCCAAATATATTGAATGCATTAAAAGAACAAAGTGAAAAACTTATTCATTGTTCTAATATTTATTACAATGAAAATCAATTAAAGTTAGCTAAACTATTAAATAAATTTATTCTCAATACTAAGGTTTTCTTTGCAAATAGTGGGGCTGAAGCTAATGAAGGTGCAATAAAGTTAGCAAGAAAATACACCAAGAAAACAGAGATAATATCTACTAAGAACTCTTTTCATGGTAGAACTTTAGCTACAATCACTGCCACAGGTCAACCAAAATATAGTGAACCATTTAAACCATTACCAGCTGGATTTAAACATGTTAAATTTGGAGATATCGATGAATTAAAAAATACTATTAATGATAAAACAGCCGCCATTATATTGGAAGTAATTCAAGGTGAAGGTGGAATTGTAACTGCAGATATAACTTATTTTAAAGAAGTTGAAAAAATATCTAAAGAAAATAATATCCTTTTAATATTAGATGAGGTTCAAACTGGGTTTGGTAGATGTGGTAAAATGTTTGCAAGTGAATTATTTAATTTAAATCCAGATATCACGACTGTTGCAAAAGCAATAGCTGGGGGATTTCCAATGGGAGCAATTATAGCAAATGAAAAAGTTGCAGAAGGTTTTGAAATAGGAGATCATGGAACCACATTTGGTGGAACTCCCTTAGCATGTGCAGTTGCTATTGCATCTATTAACACCATTATTGATGAAAATCTTATTGAAAATTCACAAAATTTAGGAAAATACTTTAAAAACGAATTACTGAAATTAAAGAATAAATATGATTTTATTAAGGATGTTAGAGGATATGGTTTAATGATCGGGGTTGAATTAGCTATTAAATGTTCTGATATTGTAGATAAAGCAAGAGAAAAGGGATTTTTAATAAATTGTACAGCAGAGAAAGTTATTCGTTTAGTTCCACCATTAATAATTAAAAAAGAAGAAATAGATATTTTTATAAAGGCAATGAATGAAATATTCATTGAAATTAGTAATTAATATAATTGGGAGTGATTAAAATTTCAAATAAATCAACAAGTATTAAACAAAAATCTTATGAAAATAAAAATTGGATTTTGCTTGTATCAGTTTTCGCATCATTTTTAGTTGCTTTTGCAACTTCATCAGTTTCAGTAGCTTTACCATCAATTTCAATGTCCTTGACAGATATTCATGGAAATGTTGTAAGTGGAGTACTACAAAATTGGATTGCAACAAGTTTTCTTTTAGCAATAGCTATTTTTTCAGTGCCATTTGGAAAGTTAAGTGGTAAGTTCGGTTTGAAAAAAAGTTTTTTATTGGGTTTAACTGTATTTGCAGTTTTCTCTATAATCACATTTTTTTCATTTTCAGCTGAAATGTTAATCATTATAAGATTTTTTCAAGGATTAGGTGCTGGAATAATAAATATCACAACACTTGCAATGGTAACACAAGCATTACCCCCACAAAAAAGAGGTGAAGGAATAGGTTTTAATATTTTAGGAATTTACATAGGTCTTACACTTGCACCAGTTCTTGGAGGACTTTTAACACATTTATTTGGTTGGAGAAGTATATTTATATCAATTGTTCCTTTTTTAGCATTAATTATATTGGTAACTCTTACAAAAATATCTCAGGAGTGGTCAGATAATGAAGATGAGAAATTTGATTATATTGGTTCTTTTATTTATGGTTTAGCTATTTTATTATTGATTTATGGTTTTACAATATTAAATGAAATAACAGGCATGATTTTAGTTATAGTATCAATTACTTTACTAATATTATTCATTAAATGGGAATCAAGTCATGAATTTCCTGTCCTTAATGTTAAAATGTTTAAAAACATTACTTTTACCTCATCTACAATAGCTTCTTTAATAACTTATTTATCAACCTTTGTGGTCACCTACATTTTAACCTATTATTTACAATATGTTAAAGGGATGGATCCCCAAACCGCAGGTTTTATTTTAATATCCACTCCAATATTCATGGCAATATTAGCTCCATTCACAGGTAAACTATCCGATAAGATTTATCCTCAAATATTATCCGCTATTGGAATGGGCTTTGTAACAGTCGCCTTATTTATATTAACTTTCTTAAATGAAAGCACACCATTATACATTGTTATAATAGCTATGATTCTACAAGGTATAGGCTATGGATTATTCTCCTCTCCAAATACAAATGCTATAATGGGTTCAGTTCCAAGACACTTATCTTCAGTTGCTTCAGCCACAGTATCAACTATGAGAGTTATTGGTCAAACACTAAGCCTTGGAATGTTAACAGTTATTTTTGCATTTTTTCTCGGATCAAACCCAATAAACGGTCACATTCCAGAATTAATTCAAAGTTCCAACTTTGCTTTAATAATTTCCACAGTTTTATGTTTTATTTCTATAATAGCTTCTTTAGTTGGAATCAAATCACATAAATAAAATTAAATCACACAAATAAAATAAGTAATTAGTTAAACTTACTTAATTGGTTAAACTTACTTAATTGGTTAAACTTACTTAATTGGTTAAACTTACTTAATTGGTTAAACTTACTTAATTGGTTAAACTTACTTAATTGGTTAAACTTA
>JAITPS010000231.1 GCA_031289325.1 Candidatus Methanovirga meridionalis | reverse complement strand
ATAAGATAGTTCCTTTAGTGCCGAGTGTGGGGACTAATTGGGATGATGTTCCTGTTTGGATGCGGAGGTTCATGTGATAACTTAATTATTAATTATTTTTTTTTATTCATAATTTTTTTTACTTATTTTTTTAATTAATTCATATATGGTATTAGTAAATGTGTAGATGGTCTAAATTTGTTTATGGCTAAAAATTAAATTTCGGATTCTTTGAAAACATACTTTTTTTGCATTGCCATAAATATTCCTCTAACATATTAGTTTTATCATAATACTAATATCATCATACTATAGTGTATGAAATAATGTTTGTAAGTACAGAAAAACTTTGTTTTTCTAATATGAAATTTTCTAATTGAACAATTTCAATAATGAAATTTTTTAATTTATACCATAAATCTTAAATTTTTAACTAAAAAAATTATAATCATTATTTTTAAAAACCGAAAATAAGTTTTTCTAAGTTGAAAATAAATTTACACAAGGTTATTATACTTATTTAGGAGTAGGCATTAATTTAAGAAATTTTTTCAGTCTCAGAAAAAATATTCATCATCCAGTTTCAGATGTAATAATCTTAAGTTTAAAAATTCAAAATATTTTCATAATCAAATATATAAATTCAAAAACTATTTATATTGATTGTGCAATAATGTATTAACAGGGTTGGATTTTCGAGGTTTGCACAAAACTTCAAAAAAATAAGCACTTTTAATATTTTTTTAAGATGATCCAAGAAAAAATCTTAGCTATTCCACTAAAACAAGGATTAAAACTTATTGACTATTCTTTTCTGTTTATAAAGTTTGTGGTTTAATATTCCACTAAAACAAGGATTAAAACTTAATTGTTGACTTTCATAGTATATAAATATTTCTAATATATTCCTATTCCACTAAAACAAGGATTAAAATTTATTTCTTGGCAATTAATCTCTTGCTTAGATTTACCTAATATTGCTATTAATTAAATGTTCGTAATATCTTTCCTAATAAGAAACCATTAGATCATATAGAGGTGTTTTAAGATTAATAAATTACTATTTTTAAAAAAAAATTACTTATTAATATTTATTTGTATATTTTCATTTATTTTAGATTTATATATATTAACTAGATATAATCTGTCTTATGGTATGGATGGTGGATTTTATGATGTGCAAGTGTCAAATATATTAAAAAATGGAGTGCCATTGTGGCTTAATTTGCCTGTAGCATATTATTTACTCGCTCCTTTTGCAGCAATAAGTGGAAGTTCTATTATAGGAATTAAAATAGGTATTAGCTTTTATGGTTCATTAATGGCAGTTTTAGCATACTTTATATGCAAAGATATCTTAGGCGAAAATAGTTCTAAAATACCTCCAACTGTCGCTGCTTTCTTGATGGTTGTAAATGTAATGTATTTCACTTTAATTGAAGATTTAATTCAAAATTTAATAGGAACTTTATTGTTTCTAATATTTTTATATGTATTTATAAAATGGTTAAACAACATTAAAAATAAGAAATACGGCTTAATAACATTCATATTAATATGTCTTAATGTATTCACTCATATTTACACTGGTGCATTAACTGTGGCTATGTTTGTATTGATTTTTATTTTATTTACAGTAATAAAGGCAGTTAAAATTAAAAAATTACCAACATTAGAAATAAAAATACTTAGCATTTTCATTCTAATGGCTTTAGCTATTTTACCTATCATGTTTTTACTTTATCCTCCTGCGAATGATATGTTTTTAAGCTTATTATCCTTTTTATCTGGGGAAGGAAGTCTTAGTAATGGTATGGGTGGTATGGGTTCTTCAAGCATAAACTATATTTTAACTATTCCATTTATTTTAGGATTAATTTTGACTTTAAAAATATTTATCGATGAATTTAAGAAGTATTTAAATGGAAATGATATAGATAATTTCTCAAAAAAAGGAATTGTGAGTTTAGTTTATTTAACTTTAAGTTCTATTTTAGTACTGTTTTCATTACTTCAAAGTGAGTTTCAAATGAGATTTGGATTATTGTTATTTGTTGTTATTGCATTTGTAACTCCAATATCTTTATATTTCCTTGAAAATTTAATAAAAGTTAAGTATCCTTTAAAAAAAACATTAAATTTCCTAATAATTGGAATAATAGCTATTTTGTTTATTTCTTCAAGTGTATATGCAACATCAGGACAATTTTCAAATTTATCTCCATCAATTACAGAGGATCAATACAATAGCTTATTTGAAATAAAAGAAAAATATTTGGATAATATAACTCACCCAGCTGTTATATTGGTAGATGAATATCATGGAACTTATTGGACACAGTATGTTTTTAATCAGGATATAGTGATATCAGATAATCAAAGCACAGCTAAAGAAAAGTATAATGAATCCAATTTCTTTAAGATTGATATGGATAGTGGTGGAATGGGGGATAATGGCGGAGATAGTGGTGGAATGGGCGGTGGCATACAAGTTCATAATGATAACAAAACCAATAATTATTCTCCAATGGAGCAATCTCCCAATAATGAATCTGCTGATGGTGGAAGACCACCGTTGAATAATAATTTTAGTAATAATAATGATTTTAATGAGGGGGATTTTGGTGAAAATCCACTTTCAAATGATATTTATAATTCTAATGTCGTTAATGGAACCAATAGTTTTAAGGATGGATTTAAAAATATGAATCTGTGGAATCCATTTTTCCCATATCCATTTTTAATAGGGTTTAACTTATTTGATAATACGAATGAATTTCATGACTTAAATAATCGCAGTTTAGATGGAACCAATGATTTTAAAAGAATGAATGGAACTAATGATTCTAAAAGAATGAATGGGGGCTTTGGGGTTACTAAATCTAATGAAGAAAGCAATGGGACATTACTATTTAATCAAAGTAGTATAAGATTTTATAAATTAGATTTATAGTTTATAATCTGTTAATTTAAATATATAGCTTAAAGATGGATTAAATTTTGATTAAATAATTGTGCAACAGCATCTATAAAAAATATTTATATTAAAATTAATATTAAATTATGGTGGTTTTGATAAAGTTCTTAATAAATAACTTTTTTAAAATTAAATTTTTAAAATTAAATTATTATTAAAAGATATTATAGTAGCTTTGATAAAGTTCTTAATAAATAACTTTTTTAAAAATAAATATTATTAAAATATATTTGTTTAAAATTAATTATATTAATTAAAATAAGTTTATATTAATTAAAATTTAAAATTATAGATTTTTATAAATTAATATTTAAAATTAAATAATTTAATAAAAAAATTTATACATTCAAAATTTAAGAACTTTTTCATAAGAACTATAATTTAAAATTATTTATATTAATTAAAATATATTCATATCATTTAAAATTATAGATTTTTATAAAATGATATTTGAAATTAAATAATTTAATAAAAAAATTGATCGTTTAAAATTTAAGAACTTTCCTGTTAGAAACCATATAAGTTTTAATTAATTTAAAAATTAATTAGCTATAGTATGAAACTTGAATTTTGGCAAAATCATTGTTTTTCACATTGTTTTTCAATTTTCTTTTTAATTTAATTTTTTTATTTAAATTTCTTATTTTTAAGGAATAATTAGAATAAAACATTTATATTTTAAATTAATAAAAATATAAACAATAATTTTAAAAATTAAGATAATTTAGTAAAATTAAAAAATTTTTAAAATATAAACAATAATTTTAAAAATTAAGATAATTTAGTAAAATTAAAAAATTTTTAAAATATAAATAATAATTTTAAAAATTAAGATAATTTAGTAAAATTAAAAAATTTTTAAAATACATGAAAACTTTGTTTTTCTAACCTTACACTAAAGTTTTTAAAATACATGAAAACTTTGTTTTTCTAACCTTACACTAAAGTTTTTAAAATACCAAAAATTTGGTTCTTGACTATAATTTAAATTCAATGAAATTTAAAATATTGAATTGCTGGACAAGTTCATTTCATGAATAAGTGTGGAGATTATTAATAATTTTCATGAAATAGTGATTATTAAATAAGATTCTCTGATTATAGGTGATTTAATGAAAACTATTGGAATCTGTGATACTACTTTTGCTCGTTTTGATATGGGAACATCAGCTATTGATGAGCTTAAAAAAAATGCTACAGATTTAAAAATTATTCGTGTGACTGTTCCAGGTATTAAAGACCTTCCTGTAGCTTCTAAGAAATTAATTGAAGAGGATGGTTGTGAAATTGTAATGGCTCTTGGAATGCCAGGATCAAAAACTAAAGATAAAATCTGTGCACATGAAGCATCTACTGGGCTTATAAGTGCTCAATTAATGACTAACACCCATATTTTAGAGGTTTTTGTCCATGAAGATGAAGAGATGGATGACAAACAGTTAAGACTTTTAGCAGAAAATAGAGCAAGAGATCATGCTCAAAATCTTATAAAAATGTTGTTCAAACCAAAACAATTTAAGCGAGAAGCAGGACAAGGAAAAAGAGAAGGTAAAGAGGATGCAAAGCCTTTATGACTTATTATTCGATACCTAAAATATATTATTTTTAATAATCTAATGGTTTATACATGAGTAAAAATATAAATTCTTCAGAAAATAGTGTTGAAGATACCGATGGAATATTCATCACAGTTCCAGCTTTTAATGAAGAAAAAACTGTGGGTTCAATTGTAGAAGAATTAGCAAAAAGAGGGTATAAAGTAGTTCTTGTTGATGATGGATCTATTGATAAAACGTATGAAATAGCTAAGGAGTCTAAATTAAAATATCCTGATAATATATTTATACTTCGCCATCCAATAAATCGTGGTTTAGGGGCTGCTTTAAAAACAGGAATGAGATTTTCTCTTCTTAAAGGAGCTGATTGTGTTGTTACCTTTGATGCTGATGGTCAACATGCTTTTGAAGATATAAAAAATGTTTGCAGTCCTTTAAAACTTCGTAATGCTCAAGTGGTTATTGGTGCAAGGCCTTTTGAAGACATGCCAGCAACAAAAAGATTTGCAAATAACATAATGAATTTTTTAACTTATTTATTTTATAGAACCAAAGTTAAAGATTCTCAATCAGGTTTAAGAGCTTTTAAATCAGAAGTTATACCAAAACTTAATATTTTATCTCGAGGATACGGTGTTTCATCAGAATTCATTAAGGAAATTCATAAGAATAGTTTAAATCTTGAAGAAGTTACTATACAAACTATTTATACTGATGAAACTCAAAATAAAGGCACAAATATTTTTGTGGGTATAAAGATTCTTTTTAAAATGATTATGGATGTTTTAAAATAGTTTTTTAATATCTATAATCTTCTAATTTTTAATAATAAATTTATTAATTATAGTTTAAAACATACTTTATTGCAAACATTAGCACAAACATTCGCATTTTAATTGATAAATTCACACAATTGTACTATGAAATCGTGAAGGTTGAGAAGTATGTTGTAAAAAGTTAGGTGTTAAACCATATAGTAAATATTTAATAAAAAATAAAGTATATTTATAATCAATATTAAATTTTTAAATTAATATTAAATTTTCAATCAATAAATTTAATAAATCATAGTTTACTAATATTTCTATATTGTATGATTAAGTAGGTGAGATTTTGTGTTTGGATTACTAAGTTTATATCAAATTTTGTTTATAATTTTAGCTATTTTATCTATTTCATTTGTTTTAGGAATCTATAAAAATGATAAAGTTTCAATGAAGGTAACTGTTGCATGGATACTTTTATGGATTTTAGTGGTTATAATTTCTTTAATTCCAAATTTCACCACATTTTTAGCAAATAGTTTAGGAATTGGAAGAGGTATAGATTTATTAGGAATTATTGGTGTTTTAGGTGCTTATTATTTAATATTTAAATTATATTTAAAAATTGAAGATATGAACCAAGATATTAATAAATTAGTAACTGAAATAGCAATTCTTAATGAGAATCATAAAGATAAAAAATAGTTAATAAAAGATAATAGTTAATAAAAGATAATAATTAATAAAAGATAATAATTAATAAAGGATAATAATAGATTTTAGTGAAAATATTAAAATATAGTGGTTTTGATAAAGTTCTTAATATATAACTTTTTTAAAAATAAATATTATTAAAAAATATTAACTAAAAATTATTTATTTTAATTAAAATATATTAATATTATTTAAAATTTAAAATTATAGATTTTTATAAAATAATATTTAAAATTGAATAATTTAATAAAAAAAATTATCATTTCAAAAATTAAGAACTTTTCCATATATGGATATAGTTAAAAAAATATATAACTTATATTAATGATATTAGAATTTTATATTTTAATTTAAGATCTAATAAAATATAATATTTATTTAAGATTTAATAACACATAGAACGACACAAAATAATTTAAGATTTAACATATTTAGCACGACACAAATAAATATAACACAAAATAAAGTATAATTTAAGATTTACATCAAATGATTAAAAGGTGATTATAATGAACTCAGCACGAAAAGCAAATGTTTTAATCATAATCGTTATAGCTCTTATTGGATTAGGAGCAAGTAATGTTGTTGCATCATTTACAGGAGATTATGTTAAAAATTATATTAATTTAAATGCTATTGACTTTAATGAAACCAGTAAAATGATAATTGTTGAAGATGGTCAGTTTAATCCTGAAACAATTAATAAACAAATAACACCTGTTCCTATTGTTAATAATACAACAAGTGATGACAATGGAAGTATACCTAATAATGTAACTAATGATACTAATGAAAGTGGAACATAATTATTAAATTTTTAATTAACAAAATTATAGTTATTATTTTTAAAAACGGAGAATAAGTTTTTCTAAGTTGAAAATAAATTTTCAACAATGAAGAAATAAAAATTATTATTTAAAAAATTAATTTAATTTTAATTTGAAGTTTTTAAATATAAGTTATTTAAAGTTAAGTTATTTAAAGTTAAGTTATTTAAATATAGTGTATGAAATAATGTTTTTAAGTAATGAAGTTTTTAAAAATGAAACATAATTATTAAATTTTTAATTAAAAAAATTATAATTATTATTTTTAAAAATAAAAAGATAAAAATTGTTATTTAAAAAATTAATTTAATATTAAT
>JAITPS010000129.1 GCA_031289325.1 Candidatus Methanovirga meridionalis | reverse complement strand
ATTTTGTATAGGTATATGGAAATATTTCATCATCACTATCTACAAAATGAATGTATTCTCCTTCAGATGCTTTTAAACCAATATAACGACTATAACCTTGTTTCAAATTTAATGGATTGCTGATAACTTTAATTTGAATATTACTCTCTTTTAGATATTCATTAATAGTTGAATTGTATTCACTGAAGTTTTCCATCCCATCGTTAATTATAATAACTTCAAATTGATTTTTATCCAAATTATTATTCCTAATACTTTCTAAACACCTTATAAAATAACTAATCTTAGTGTTAAAAACAGGAATGATGATAGAAAAAATCAGGTTATTCTTACTAACACTATTCATTAGTTTCACCTGTTTTCATCTGTTTCAGTATATATTCCAAATTCTCAAATGGATTATTAATAATCAAATTTAAAGCTACATTAATCATCCCATATAAATTTTTAACCTCAAAATCAGTGAAATAAGCCTTATCATAAAGAATACTTAATATAAAATTATCACTCTTAGTTACTCTAATAAATATATAGTCTTTATTCATGTTATTGTTTAGATTAGGAGTTACAACTTCAATTTTTTTTCCATTAACTTCTATTTCACTATAGTCATTATAATCATAAATAACTCGTGGTAAATTTTTTGTTGTCATGTACTTCATGAATTCCTCTAATTCATGGCTTGGCTGAATATCAAAAGCATCAAGGGTATTTTTATTCAATTTTTTAAAATAATCTTTTATAGAATCTTTTGGATTTATATTAAATAAAAAAGGAAAATGTCTTCTAAAAAGACCAAAAACATTATTATATTTACTTTTATCCCTACCATTAAAAATATATTCAAAATAAACATTATTGTTATTAAATAAAATTCCTAATGCTAAAACTATTGAACCTAAAAACAAATTACTAAACGATATTTTAAGTTCCATACAAAAAGAATCAAACAAAGATTTATCAATCTCAACATCAAAGAAGATAGTTGTACTTTCAGATTCTGATTTTTTCTGAATTGATTTAAAATAAGATTTTAAAGGTGAATTTTTAGTTTTATCTTCTAAATAAGACTTTATTCTCATATTGTTCTCTTTTCCTGATTCTTTTAAGTCTAAAACATAATCAAAGTAATCAAATTCAGTTTTAAAAACATCCTTACCTGAATATATACTAAGAACATCCCTTAAAAAATTTTCTTCGGAAACTCCATCTATAATAATATGATTAAAAGAAATTAAAAGAGCTGTTTCCTTTTTATAATTATATATTTCAAAATGGAACAAAGGAGGTTTGTAAAGATTAAAATTATGGAACACAGGAGGTTTGTAAAGATTAAAATTATTGAAAATATCATCTTTTGTTAACTCATCATAATTTATTTTAATATCTAATTTTAATTCATCACATCTCTTCTGATAAACCTCATCATCAATCTTCACGAAATAAATTTTCATATCATGATTGATCTCAATAGCTTCAAGTAATGCCAACCTTAATTTAACTGGATCAACATTGCCTAAATTTAAAAAATGAACAACATTAAAAATAGAAATAGAATGTGGAGAGTTTTTTTTCTCTTCCTCGATATCCTGGAAATAAGTTAATTGTTGAGGAGATAGAGGATAGTATTCTTTTGACTCATGCTTAAAATATCTATCCTTTGATGACTTTTCAATTTTTTTAGACAATATCCTAATATTACTATTATACACATCACTTAATTTTATTTCAATTTGATATTCAATAAAAATTCTATTAACAAATTGAATTGCTTTTATAGAGTCTCCTCCTATATGGAAAAAGTTATCAGTTATAGATATTTTTTCTTTATTGATGTTTAGTATTTGAGAGAATATTTCTAATAGATCTTTTTCAAGAGAATTGGCTGGTTTTATTATATCTTTATTTTTAGACATTCCAGCATATAAATCTAATATATTGCTTGGAAGAGCATTCTTCCTATCAAGCTTTCCTCTAACTGTAAGCGGTAATTCAGAGATTATATTATAAACACTCGGAACCATATAATCTTTTAAATATTTCCTCAATTCCGTGCTGATTGCACTCTGATTAATTGTTGGTTCATCATTCACTATATTTAAAAAAGAAATTAAATCATTATTTTCCTTGTCTATAAGTATTTTTTTACTATCTAAGACTATGCCTGCATATATTGCTTTATCGTTTTCAATATTGGAAATAGAAGATACATCAAAATCTTTTACTACAGCTTTGCTTATTCCTTCTATTTTTTCAATTGCTTGCTCTACCTGTGTAGGCTCTACTCTTTGACCTCTAATATTAAACATGAAATCTTTTCTTTGATAATACACGAGATCCATGTTTTCATTGTAATATGCTAAATCTCCTGATTTAAATACTTTACCTTCCCCAAAGGGATTATCTATAAACTTTTGCTTTGTCAACTCTTCATTATTATAGTATCCCTTAGATATATTTCCTCCTATTAATATTTCACCTATTTGATTTGGCTCATCTATTAAGTTATTCTCATCATCTACTAAATATATTTTGTAACCATTTAATGGTTTACCTATTGGTGTTTGTTTATATAATTTATTTATTTTAATAAATGTAGCTATAGCAATAGCTTCCGTTGCGGAATATGCATTAAGCAATATTGTTTTATCACTGTATATATTTGATGCAATATCTGCTGAAATTGCAATTGTTTTAAGTAGCCCATCAGCATATTGTAAAAAAACTGAAGCTAATTGGGGGGGATAGAAGGAAATTTCAATGTTATGTTTTTTTATATGTTCAATTTGATATTTTATATCTGTTGTTTTATCTGGGTTTGTTATATAAGCTTCATCGTAAACAATACAAATAAATATAATTAATTGTGTTGCTATAAAAGAAAATGGAGTAATAAG
>JAITPS010000110.1 GCA_031289325.1 Candidatus Methanovirga meridionalis | reverse complement strand
TAATTACAAAATTTCTTTTTTTAATAATTACAAAATTTCTTTTTTTAATAATTACAAAATTTCTTTTTTTAATAATTACAAAATTTCTTTTTTTAATAATTACAAAATTTCTTTTTTTTAATAATTACAAAATTTTAATTAATTACAAAAAATATTAACTAATAAATTAATTACAAAAAATATTAATTAAGAAATATAACAATTATTATAAAAATTTTATATAACAATTGTTATTTAAAAAAGTAATATATAAATGTTACCATTAAAACAGTGAAATTAATAATTTTTTATAATAAGTTAATAATAAATATTAAAATTAAATTTTTTATAAAAATTAAATTCTTTACATGTTCATTATGGAAAAGTTCTTAAATTTTGAATAACAACTTTTTTTTATTAAGTTATTTAATTTTAAATATCAATTTATAAAAATCCATAATTTTAAATTTTAATTAATATTAATATATTTTAATTAATATAAACAATTTTAAATTAATATATTTTAATAATATTTAATTTTAATAATATTTAATTTTAATTAATAATATTTAATTTTAAAAAAATTATTTATTAAGAACTTTATCGAATCTAATATATATTAATTAAACATCTAAATTCAGTGCTGTCAACTTAAGGAATGAGTCAATTTAGTGAAAAATTAGTCATGTTTTTGCCTTTGAATTGGAGTATATTTGCGTTTTAAAAGTTCCTACTTAAGTTTGGAACATATTTAAATTATTTTTTTTGTTTTTAAATACTAATCTGTTTATAGTTATTAGTTTTTGTAAGATATGAACTATTTAAGAAAGGAGTAATTTCAGATTGACATTAGCCTTGTATGTGGTATGAGAATATTATTTATGTTTTAGACACTCGTTAATAAAAATTTCAGCATTTTCTAATGCATTGTTTGTCTTATTCTTTGCAAATGTTGTAAATAAATCATAATCAGCTTTTTGTCTGTCATCTTGAGATTTTGTTAACAGTCAAAATATTTCAATTTTGATAATACTTGTTTTCACAAACTCTTTACTGAACATATTAACTGTGCCTTTGTGTATTTTAGGAAATATGTTTTTTTTAGCAAGTAAAGCTTTAGCAGCATAAAACATTGCATAATAAACTCTATTAATGGAATCTCCATAATATCCATTTTCAAACAATAATTTCGCTACTTCAAAAGTTTTTTCTGATTCATCAAATAATAATACTGCATGATTATCCAAGAACAATCCCCTCTTCCATTATAGTAGTTATGAATGGGGTGCTTTTTATAGTTTCATATTCTTCTAAGGTAACGATTTTTAAAGATATTAACTCTTCTAAAGCAATGATAACTTCAGCAACTTTATAATATAGTTTATCACTTATTCTATCTTCATCAGTTGTTAAAATAAAAATATCGATGTCTGATTCATCTCTATCTTCATTTCGTGCTACTGAACCAAACAATATTATCTTTTTTATTTCTGGAAAATCAAGGGAACTTGTAAAATCCATTGCTATTTTTTTTCTATTTATACTATTGCCTTTTTCATTATTAATATTCATTGTTTCACCATATATAATTAAATTATTGATTTTAATGAGCATTATATGATTTGTATTATATATACCTTATTCTTAAATTAAGAATTCATTTTGTTTAAATTTAAAAAACTGAGATTGAAAAATTCAACCGAGAAATTATTTTTAACTTTTTATTCAAACACACTTTTTTCGACTATTACATACTTGTTGTGGAGTCTGAATTAATTAAGGTCATCTTTTCTATTTTACACTTTACATCTGTTATTATTCCATTTTTAATTGCTCTATCTTTAAATGCTAAAGCAATTAGAGAAATATTCCTATCCTCATAAGGTAGATAATACTCTTTTTCATGAATTTGTTTAAAACTTTCATTAATTAATGAATCCAATGATTTTTTCACATCTTCAGTGTATTTAATCTCAACAACAGCTACATGATCATCATTTTCTTCAATGACGGTATCAATTACTCCATGACCTATGGTTTTTTCTCCATCAAATCTCATACCCATTTCATCCAACCAAGTTAAAAAAATCGCTGAATATAACTTCCATTTCTCAGTGTTTTCTTTACTCAATCTAAGACTGTAAGGTATCCTTGAAAGCTTTATTTTCAATTTCTTAGATAGTTTATCACAATCACCATTTCTAATCCACTCCCACATATCATTTTGAAGACTATTAAACTCACCTCTAACATCTGAAAGATAAATATTTGTAAGATTATCCTTATAAGCTTGCTCAACCTCAAAATTAGGAATTTTAAGAGAATACTCGAGGATATTATCTTCAAAAATCTTTTTTTCAATGGTTAAATAACCTGCTTGAAAAAGTAGGGTTGTTTCATTAATATTTGTTGGATCAATAGCATCTAACTCCGTTGCTTTCAATACCGTTGATTTAAAGTAATCCCCAGTTATTTTTCTTTTTTTAAATATTTCGGCTATAAAACCTGGTGTTCCAGTTGAAAACCAAAAACTTTGAAATTCTTTTTGAGATAAAGCACTAAGTGTAGAATAAGGATTGAAAACTCTGTTTTTCCCATCCCAACTATAACCATCATAAAAATGATTAATTTGATTTAATGTCTCTTCATAAGTGTAATTATTTTTATCTGCCATAACCTGTATATGGTTACTATAGTAATTTTTTAGTTCATTGTGAGTTATACCACAAATTGTAGAGTAATCTTCATTTAAGGTAAGTTCACTTAGATTATTAAATGTAGAAAAAATAGATACTTTTGTGAATTTACTAAGACCTGTTATAAAAACAAATTTAAGAAATTCTTCACTTTCTTTTAAAACATTGTAAAATTCTTGTAATATCTCACGATTTTTATTAGCTATTTCCAAATTATTTATATTTTTAAGGATAGGAGCATCATATTCATCAATTAATACAACAACCTTATTATCATTAGTTGATAATTCTTTAAGTAACTTTCTAAATTTGAATATATACGATCCTTTTTCACTTAATTCAATGTTGTTTTCCTCAGCAATACTTTCAATCATTACTAAAAGATCTTCTTTTAATATTTCGGGGCTTTCATTTGATATTTGTTTCATGGATATTCTTATTACAGGATATTTCTCATTCCAATCATGATTATCATGTATATAAGTATTTTTAAATAATTCTTTTTTTCCTTGAAAAAAATCTTCTAATGTTGAAATAAATAAGGTTTTTCCAAACCTTCTTGGTCGTGAAAGAAAATAATACTTTCTACCTTGATCCATCATCTTTTTTATAAATCGTGTTTTATCAACATAAATCTTATTTTGCTCTATTAAATCACTAAATTCAGCCACCCCTAAAGATAAACTATTCATAATATCTTCTTCCATTGTTTATCACCATCAAAAATCATTATCTTTAATTTTTAGTATTTAACTTATATTTAACTTACATTTTTTGTTTGTAATAAGATATAATAACTTTGATAAAGCTCTTAACAAATAATTTTTTAAAAACAAATATTATTAAAAAATTCAATTAAAATTATTTATATTGATTAAAAATTATTTATATTAATTAAAACAAGTTTATACGACCCTGTTCAAATCTTTATTGATGAAATATTCTTGAGAATGAGTAACTTTTATAATTATGCAATAATTTGACCAAACAAAAACTTAACTGGAATGACTTACTATTGCATTTTACTTGAGATTTTACATGTTTTTAAGAGTTCTGTGTAATAATTTTAACTGTTATTGAAATTTTAAAGTTTTTTTAAAATAAAAATTTGATTTCAGTTAAATTATTAATACCACTCTAAAAACTAATGCCAACAAAACTTTATCACTAAAGATTTGAACAGCACCTTTACTCCTTAATTTAACAGCATTTAGTATTAGGATATTGGTTTCTGATTAAAAAAAATGATAATAATTGAGTATATCAATTTTGATAATAATTTAATTCTGTAAGCTTGATTATGGTTTTTAAAACCTATTAATATTATTTTTTGACCATAATACATTGAGTAAAAATTTGAAATAAAATATTATTATCTGAATTTGACATATTTCTAAAAATTTCAGGACTCAACTTTTTGATGCTCTT
>JAITPS010000107.1 GCA_031289325.1 Candidatus Methanovirga meridionalis | reverse complement strand
AAGAGCATCAAAAAGTTGAGTCCTGAAATTTTTAGAAATATGTCAAATTCAGATAATAATATTTTATTTCAAATTTTTACTCAATGTATTATGGTCAAAAAATAATATTAATAGGTTTTGAAAACCATAATCAAGCTTACAGAATTAAATTATTATCAAAATTGATATACTCAATTATTATCATTTTTTTTAATCAGAAACCAAGATCCTAATACTAAATGCTGTTAAATTAAGGAATAAAGGTGCTGTTCAAATCTTTAGTGATGAAGTTTTGTTGGCATTAATTTTTAGAGTGGTATTAATAATTTAACCGAAATCAAATTTTTATTTTAAAAAAACTTTAAAATTTCAATAACAGTTAAAATTATTACACAAAACTCTTAAAAACATGTAAAATCTCAAGTAAAATGCAATAGTAAGTCATTCCAGTTAAGTTTTTGATTGGTCAAATTATTGCAAAATTATAAAAGTTACTCATTCTCAAGAATATTTCATCAGTAAAGATTTAAACATTGTCAAATATATTATTTATTAATGAAATAAAAGATTTTAATGAAATAAAAGATTTAAAAATTTTAATAAAAATAATTATTGGACAAACAACTTAAATAATCTTAATTTTTATTGTTTTATGTACCATGAATTATATTTTAAATAATTTTACACAAATTAAATATTCTTTTGATGAATTCATTATTCTTTTGATGAACTCATTATTCTTGAAAGCTAACAACTGTATTAATTATATTGAAACCTTTTGTAGTTAATATGTATTCTCCATGCTCTTGTTTTTGAAATATGAAATCATTACCCTGTAATTTTTGAAGATGGAATAGAAGATTTCCTCCTTTAAGGTTTGTTAATTGAGATAAGGCTGAAAAAGTTTGAGGTTCTAGTGCAATTGATTTTAAAATCTTTAATCTGTGTTTATTTGAAATAGGATCCAAAATATTTTTAACAATCACATTTTCATTAATTTCTGAGATTTTTTTTTCATCCTGCTCATCCTGTTCATCATAAATCTTAAAAGAGTTTATTAAATCAATATTTGAATTAAATATAGCTGAAACCTCATTAAAACAAATATCACAATCATCTTTAAATTTATTCTTTTTTATTTCATTAAGTTCCATTGTAGCACTATAAATTTTCTCATTTGTTATGTTGTCTATATTTAAATCATCGGTATGTGTTTTTAAATATTTCTTAAATACTTTTTTGCACTGATTTTTCATATCACAAGAATTAATCATTCTTTTATCTAATACAGGGTCAATTTTATCTATCATATATCCATTAATAGAATTTATAAATTCATTCTTAAGGTTTGAGTACATTAAATTTAAATAATCTTGATTAGAGTTTTCAATCATCTTTTTAAGATCTTTATGCATAGAATTAATCATTTCTTTAATGGATATTATTTCATTTTCTTTAGAAAAATTATTTAAATATTCATTATCCTTTTTATCTTTATAAATTTCATAATTTTCTTTTGTTTTCATAGTGAAATCAATCCCCCCATTCGTTATTCAATAAATTAATTTAAAAAAAAGGTTAATTAAATATATTTAAGTATACTATAATAACCAATAAATATATATTTATATTCATTTTATAATTAATAAGTGAAACTACAATATTTAAAATTTATTGTTTAATAAAAAATAGTTTCACAAAAAATATGAGGTAAAAAATATGACAGCTAAAGAAGAAATACATGGACAAATTATTGGGGCATTAAAAGAAGCTAATTTCCCTATAAAAACTCCAGAAGAATTATTCAGTGCATTACCAGATGGAGCAAATACTACATGCAAATCTGGGGATGTTGTTTTAAAAGCATCAGATGCAGGAAAAGTTCTATCCGCAGATGATTTTCCATTCAAATCTGCAGAAGAAGTAGCTACAACAATAGTTGAAAAAGCAGGAATTTAAAGATCCTGAAATTATTTTTTAATAGGTGATAAAAAATGGATATATTGGATGTAATAAATAAAAGAAAAAGTGTGAGAAACTACTTAAAAACTAAAGTAGATGAAAAAGACTTAAAAATCATAGCTGAAGCTGGGAAGAAAGCACCTAAAGCAGGTGAATTTCATATTACCGTTGTTAGCAATGAAGAAATTCTGAAAAAAATAGATGAATTAAGTCTAAAAGGAATGAAAAACTCTGGAAATGAATTTTTAATTGAAAGAGCTGAAACCCCAGGATATCATCCATTATATGGTACTCCATCATTAATTATATTTTCTGCTCCAGATGAAAATGTCTATGGTGGACTAACAACATCTGCTGCTGCAGAAAATGTGGTTTTAGCTGCAATTGGTCTTGATTATGGTACATGCTATTTAATAAGTCCAACACTTGCATTTACAACACCAGAAAGAGGCGAATTAATTAAAACCCTTCAAATTCCAGACAATTTTAATCCAATTTGTGCAGTTTCCATTGGAAAAGAAGGAGAATCTGAAGATACTCCATCCCAAGAAGAAATTAATAACATTAACTATGTTAAATAATTTACAAACTCTTAAAATGGATGTTGAAATGTATAATAAATAGTTATATTAGATAAAAATAGAGAATCTAAATTCTCGTGGAGTTTTAAATAAAAATATTTATTTTTAACTTCTTTTATTATAATTTCTTATTTTTTATTTATTAAACTTAGATAAGTTTTATTAAAATATCTATTTATCTTTTTAAATGTTGGGAAATATGTAGATAATCATCTAAATAATCTAAAAATAGTTCATTGTTTAAAATATCATTATTATCATCCATAATAAATAGCTTATACCCATTAACAATATTATTTTTAAGATTTTTACCTATTTTTAAAATTTTAATATTATTTTCTTTTAAAACATGAAAAATAAAATCTTCTGGCCTTTTAAATCTTCTTTTTCTTTTTTCAACTAAAAATCCGTTTTCTAAGAAAACATTTTCATGGATGGATATGAATTGTTCAGATGCTTTCTTATACCAAATCTTTGGACCAATATTTTTTTCATATCCTCCAAGAATCCATGTATCAAATTCTAAAGTTATAATAGCTATTTCCTCTTCATCACTCCAATAGCTATTTTTAACAATTGTAAATCCTATTTCTTCTAATTTTTCTTTTAGTGAATCTGATGTTTTTTTAAGTTGAGGATAAATATTATCAACTGCAATATCTGGAATTTTAAATGATATAAATATTGTTTTAGTTTCTCTATCTTTAAATTGATTTATTATATCTTCTTTTGTGATTTTCATTTTTTCAAGTGGAGTGAAGTAATCCTTTTTTGGATTTTTAATGTAGTTTCTTGATGCGAAAATAAAATCATTTAATTTCTCTTCTCTAAGAGATGCAGCAACATTTCTATTTTTATCTGTTGGGTCAATAACAATTAAATTATCATTAAATAAATCAGTGGTATTATAATCTTCTATATTGATTATTGTCTTCTCCATCCAACTACTTGCTTCTTTTAATGTGTTTTCAAAAGAATTATAATTTAATATTAATAGTTCACATAGGTATCCAGCGAATCCTCCTGTTTTAAATTCCGAACCATAAACCCTTATTTCTTTCATGAACTTTTTAAGTAAAAGAACTTGATCTTTTTGATAACTTTTAAGGTTTTTAACAATGTATTTTGTGTGTAAGGTTGTTCTATCAACAGCAGATTTCATTTGAGATGTATTTTCAATATTGTATGCTGGAACAATGTCTATACTATAATTATTAAGATTAATTTTTAAATATGGGTGCGAAGCATATTGTTCAGTAGCTATTCCATTTAAAACCTCATTACAGTAGTAAGCTAATTGCAATCCTCTTTCTTTAAGTTCTTCTATTTTAACTTCAAGTGGAAATGTTATGAAAATATCAATATCAGCACTTCCAGAAATCCATGTATCTTTAGCTATTGAACCAGTTAGCTCTACTTTAACTTCATAACCTTCTTCATTAGCTTTTTCTTCAATTACTTTAATTATTTTATCTGCAACACTTTTGACCTTATTTTTCTCATTTTCTTCGGGCTTTATTTTTTTTAAGATATTTTTATAATCCATATACGATTTCCTTTTCTAATAATTATAGTTGGTTTGATAAAGTTCTTAATAAATAACTTTTTTAAAATTAAATATTAATAAAAAATATTAATTTAAAATTATTTATATTATTTAAAATACAATTACATCATTTAAAATACAATTACATCATTTAAAATACAATTACATCATTTAAAATACAATTACATCATTTAAAATACAATTACATCATTTAAAATACAATTACATTATTTAAAATACAATTACATTATTTAAAATACATTTATATTATTTAAAATACATTTATATTATTTAAAATACAATTATATTATTTAAAATTTAAAATTATAGATTTTAATGAAATAATATTTAAAATTGAATAATTTAATAAAAAAGTTATCACTTCAAAATTTAAGAACTTTACCATTATGACTATAAAAGATTTTATAAATATTATATTGATAATTGACTTGATAAGTTAAATACTTTGAATAAATGCTCTTATAAATGATGCTTCACTATTAATTTTCAATGGAATGAAAAATCCATCATATTTATCTTTATTTACTTTATCTAAGTTTGTTAAGTTTTCAACGATCCAAATGTCATTTTTAAGTAGTAGTTTATGAATTGTTGTTTTGCCATATTTATCAACATTAGGAGTGTCAATAGCTATTCCCTTTATTTTTAAATCTATAAATAGTTTAGCTATTTCTTTTGAAAGATAAAAATTATCTTTAAAGTAATTTTCGTTTCCCCATTCCTTAAACCATCCAGTTTTTAGAATAATAATTTTTTCTATGTTTTCAGGAATTTTTAAATATTTAATAGCTATTTCTTTTTTTAGGTGATTTTCAAGACTTAAAATATTTGTTTTTCCTATTAAATTATTTAATTCAATTTCAAATACTTTTTTACCATTTTTAATATAATGGTACGGAGCATCTATATGGGTTCCACTATGAAGCCCAGCTTTAAGTTCAGATAAATAATATTCGTTATTCTTAAATTCTGTTTTTAATCTAAACTTAGGATCATTAGGAAATACAGGAATATCATTCCGTAATTTATGGGTTAAATCAATAAAAACCAATTTACAACCTTTCCAATTTATAACCTTTTAATATTTTAACTTCAAATAGTTAATATAATTTTTAAATATAGTCAAGAACCAAATTTTTGGTATTTTAAAAACTTTAGTTTTTAAAGTTAGAAAAACGAAGTTTTTCGTGTTTTCAAAATATTTTAATTTTACTAAAATATTTTAATTTCTAAAATTATTCTTTATATTTTTATTAATATTAAAATTATTCTTTATATATTTATTAATAATAAAATTACTCTTTATATTCTTATTAATTTAAAATCTAAAATCTAAATGTTATATTTTAATTATTTCCCTTAAGAATACGAAATTTAATTAAAAAAATTAAATTTAAAAGAAAATTGAAAACAATGATTTGCTAAAATTCAAAAATTCAAGTTTTCTAATATAGTATTAGTATAATTTTAGAACAAACAATTTTTATTATTAAATTATTTAAAAAAAAATGAAAAAATTTATATAATAAGTAAATATAAAATATATTATTTAACTATAAAATTTTTATAAAATTTTTAATTATAAAATTTTAGAATAAAACTAATTCTAAAAACACTATTGTAATAAATTATATTTAAAGATTTATCAATTGAGCTTAGTTTTTAATTAAAAAGTTATATAATTTTCTCTATTAAAACTTTCTTAAACATGTTAAAATTTGTTGATTATCATATATTTTTAATATATGGATTGTTTTAATATATGGATGTTGGCCAATGAATTATTTTTATCAAAATTTTTAAATCTTAAAATTTTTAAATCTTTTGGTTCTAATAAACATTAAAATAAATTTAAATATTAATCAAATTATAAAAAAAATATTTATATTTAAGTTAAAATTATATTATGAATTTATATTATTTTTAAAGATTAATCAACTAAATTAAAAATTTAATAAGAAAAAATTTAATGAAAAAAATTTTAATGAAAATCAAAAATTTGAATTGTTAGAGATCCTCCATATTTTTACAATGCTATCAACTTAAGGAAATTATTTTTTTAAACATGGATTTAAATTAAAAGTGAATATTGCATAAGCAAGATTTTAGATAGAAGTTTTAATCAAAAATTCTTAAGTTGACAACCTTAATATTTTTAATATAAATTTAATTATAATTTGATTAAATTCATCATTAATAAATTAAAGTTATTGTGGTTTATTGTAGTGGATTAGATAAAGTTTTTAATAAATAACTTTTTTAAAAATGAATATTATTGAAAAATATTTATTTAAAATTGTTAATACTGAATAACATATATTTATATTATTTAAAATTTGAAATTATAGATTTTTATAAAATTATATTTAAAATTATATATTTTAATGAAATTATATTTAAAATTATATATTTTAATGAAATTATATTTGAAATTATAGATTTTTATAAAATTATATTTAAAATTATATATTTTAATGAAATTATATTTGAAATTATAGATTTTCATGAACTTATATTTAAAATTATATATTTTAATGAAATTATATTTAAAATTAAATAAATTAAATTAATAAAAAATCATTGAATCAAAATTTAAGAACTTTCCCATATTATATGGTCGTTCAATGAAATAGAATAAGAAGTAGGTAATAATAATGAGAATAATGGTTCAAGGAAATATTGGGGATAGAATATATGAAGAACCTTTCTCTAAAGGTGTTCTTTCAAGATCATTAACCCAAGCAGAAATGGATCCGAGTAGTGCCTATTCATTAGCAGCTTCCATTCACTCTAAATTAAAAAAAGAGAAAGTATCATTAATCACTATTGATGATCTTGTAAACTTGGCATTAGAACGTTTAGAAAAAGAAGATCCTGAAATAGCTAAAAAATATGTCTCATGGAGACAAATAAAAAAATGTTCAGAACCATTGGTTATTTTAATTGGTGGAGCTTCTGGTGTTGGAACATCGTCAATAGCATTTGAAATAGCTAATAGATTAGGTATTAAAAATACAGTTAGTACAGATATGATTAGAGAAGTAATGCGTAAAATAGTTTCAAAAGAATTAAGTCCTGTTTTACATGAATCAAGTTTTAGCTCTTATAAAGGTCTTAGAGTACCTCCTCCACCAGAAATTGATGAAATTTTAGTGGGTTTTAAAGACCATGTTGATACAGTGTGTGTAGGTGTTGATGCGGTTATTGAAAGAGCTCTTAAAGAAGGTATTAGTATTGTTGTTGAAGGAGTGCATGTTGTTCCAGGTTATATAAATGAAAAGTTAACCAGACACCACAATGTAAGAATGTTTACTCTTACAGTCGCAGATGAAGAAATTCATAAAGGAAGATTTTATTCACGATGTAGACAAATGTGGGCAAGAAGACCTTTACAAAAATATTTAGACAATTTTTATGCTATTAGAAAAACTCATAAATTTATTGAAGCTCAAGCAAGAAAATTTAGTGTTCAGATAATTGAAAATATTGATGTAGTTACAACAATAGATGCTATAATGAAAGATATTGGTGAAAACTATGCAACAGCCAGTACAAATGAAAAAGAGTTTGAAAAAATTGAAACTTAGATTATTAATTTACAATATTATTATGGGATGATTGTTAATGTTTAAAGATTTGAAAGTTGAAGATTTAATGACCAAAAATGTCATTACCACAGTGAAAGATGAAGATGTTGTTTTTGCATTTGAAAAATTGATGAAAAATAAAATTAGTGCTTTACCTATTGTGGATAATGATAAATTAGTAGGTTTAGTTAGTGCCGCTGATTTAGGTCATAATTTAATCTTAGATCAGTATAGATTAGGTACGAAAGTTGAAAATGTAATGATACGCAATGTTAAATCAGTGAGTCCAAAATCATCTATTCAAGAAGCTATTGCCTTAATGAGCATAAATATTCCTGATAGAGCTATTTTTAATCAATTACCAGTTGTTGAAGATAATAAATTAGTTGGAATAATTGCTGATGGAGATATTATAAGAGCTATTAATGATAATTTATAACATCAATTTCATAATTTCATAATAGTTAAGTTTATATATGATTAAAACCATAATAGTATATGGCTAGACTGGAGGGTTAGAGGTCCTCTGTAAGCACAAACCCTCTTTTGGTGTGGTTGAAATTCAAAGGGCGGCTTATTGAATGAATAATCGCCTGATAAATCGATATAGAAACTTCGTCCTACAGGATTAATGGTCATAAAATCTTAACTGGAGGGTTAAGGTGAATTATGTTTGTTATAGGAATGTGTTAGGCATGGAAATGAGCAACTCTACTATAAACAGTTAATGCTTGTAGATTAACGGGGTGGAGTTGATTTTTCAGATAACCTTTATTTAGGATGTAAGTCCACCTTTGAATGTGCCGTTATAATAAATGCAATATTTGTCGGGGTGGCCCAGCCTGGTACGGCGTCGGACTGCTAATCCGATGATCCTTTGGATCACGCGGGTTCAAATCCCGTCCCCGGCGCTATATCTTTTTAACCACTTAAAAAAAGATTTTATATATAATGGTGAAAAATTTTTGTAACTAATCATTTATTCTTAAATATGATGTTTTCAAGAATTTTAAACCAATTTTCATTTTGCAATTATCTTTTGCCTTTTCTTTTAGTCCTCTTATTCTTAGATTTAGATGTTTTAAGTTTTTTCTTTTTACTTGGTTTTTTTGGAAAAGGATTATCTTTATTAATTTTTTCTATTTTTTCTATAAAATCTTCCTTAATTTTCTCATCTAAGTTTCCATTAAAATAATCCTTTCTAACTGAAAGAGATATTTTTAAAGCGAGTGTTCTGGCTATTTTTCCACGAACCCACCATTTTGAAGTCCTAACATTAGGGTGTTGGAAAATTATTCCATGTTTTGGAGGATTCTCTCCAGTTTTAAAATGTCTAAACAATGCTTTTTCAGCACCCAATATCTGTATAGTTCCTGATGGATAGAGAGCTAATTTTTTCATGCTTCCAACATGAGCAATTAATTTAGCTCCAAGTGAAGAACCTACTAAATTTTTTAAATTTGGAGCTATTTTATTCATTTTAATATCAATATACTCATCAATGGCTTTTCTTGATTCCTGCAAACTTTTTATAGATTTTCCAAAACCTTTAATCATTTCAAGATCTTCAATTTCAATATCTGCCCCATTACTAACCTCAATAGATAATTCATGTTCACCAAGATGATTTTCTATTATTTCTTCTCTATCTCCGATATCAGCTATTAATTTAACATAAGTTTCATTCTTATGGATTATTTCAATTTCTGGAAAATAAATTGCATACCATTCCCTTATTCTCTCTACAAGTTTACTAACAGCTTCATCAATTTCATCAATAGCATTTATACTTTGAATAAGTAATTTATCCTCTTCTTGAGAAGATTCTTTCATTTTTAATCTTGCTATTATATTACAATTATCTACAATCATTTTTCTTATTTTTTCTTTACTTTCAAATCCAATGGACAATAAAATTTTTTCTAAATTTTCTCTTAAATATTCACCTCCAATGTTTGTAGTGTTTAACTTTATTTCAAGATTATTTAAATTATTAATTTTTGTTTTATAATCAGAAAGCTTTTTATTTGATTCAATATTAATTATTGAATACTCTTTAGCTATTTTATTTATAATATTTACTTCTTCATCTAAGACTTCATTGTTTAGGTTTTCTATTATCTTTAAATGAATTTCATTATCTTTAAAGCTTTCATAATCAATTATTTTAAGATTTTTATCAAATGCTACAAATCCATCAATACACAGTGCTATGAATGCTTCCATAATTATTACCGTTTCAAATAATCTTAAAATATTATTCCTAATAATTAAATTCATTAAAAATTAAATTCAATAAAAATCAAATTCATTAAAAATCAAATTCAATAAAAATTAAATTCAATAAAAATTAAATTCAATAAAAATTAAATTCAATAAAAATTCATAGAATATAGATCTTATTTTTAATTAATAGATCAGATATAATAGTTCGCTACTAAGTAAATAGAATGTTTAGATATTAATTTTTTATCTATAATTTATTTATTTCTAATTTATTATTTAATTTAAAAAAAAATAACATATTGGTGGAAAAATGCTTTGATGTTTTGAATTAATCCCTTATTTTTTAATATCTTATTTTTTAATATCTTATTTTTTAATATCTTATTTTTTAATATCTTATTTTTTAATATCTTATTTTTTAATATCTTATTTTTTAATATCTTATTTTTTAAT
>JAITPS010000086.1 GCA_031289325.1 Candidatus Methanovirga meridionalis | reverse complement strand
TTAAAAATTAAAAATTAAAAATTAAAAATTAAAAATTAAAAATTAAAAATTAAAAATTAAAAATTAAAAATTAAAAATTAAAAATTAAAAATTAAAAATTAAAAATTAAAAATTAAAATAAGTTTATATTATTTAAAACATGCTTAACTAAAAATTTACTTTTTCAAATTTTTCTCTTTGAGAAATATCTATTGTTGCATCAACACCAACCTTTGTTGTTGTTCCGTCTGGAAGTGCAACAGGATCAAGTGATGATCCTCTTATCTTAGGAATAATTATTATATCCTCATCTCCTTTAACCCTTGTAGATATTGCATATTCAACATCCTCTAAATCAAAAATATTTATATCCTTATCAACAACAACCGCATGTTTAAGTGATGGATGTGCTGAAAGTGCAGCTAAAAGAGCATTTTTTCCATCTCCTTGACTTTGTTTTTCAATGGATATTACAGAATGTAACCAACAACAACCTCCTTCTGTTAAAAGAACATTTTGAACTGTTGAAACTGCATTCTTAACTGATTTATATATTCTTGGTTCTTGAGGAAGACCTTGAAGAAGTTTATGCTCAAATCCTGCTGGAACAATGTTATAGTAGTAGGGATTATCTTCTTTAATATGGATCTTTGCAAGTTGAATTACAGGTTCATCTCTTATGTGATCATAAGTATTTGTTAAATCAACAAAAGGTCCTTCTTTAGCTGTTTTATCATGCAATAATTCACCTTCTAAAATTATATCTGCTTTTGGAACTCTTAAATTTCCTATATTAACTAATTTTAATTCACCTTCTTTAAAACTATTTGCTACTTCCATTTCATCATTATCAATTGGTATTGAACTTGTACTTGCAAGTAAAACTGCAGGATCTAATCCAATAGCTATTGCAATTTCTAAATTTTTTTTCATTTTTTTAGCTTTATTAAAGTAAGTGTATAAGTTACGTGGAACAATACGAATAGCTAACTTATCCTTACTTAAAACTAACATTCTATGAATTGATGCATTAGGGATGTTTGTCTCAGGGTCTTTAGCAATTACAACTCCTGAAGTTATGTATGCTCCACCATCCCTTTTAAAATGGGTTAAAATCGGTAATTTTCCTAAATCAGGTTCAATTGTAATGTAATTTTTTAAATCCAATGTTTTTTTGATTTTAATAGGGTTTTCTATTGCATCAGCCATTTTATGAATAATCTCCTCTTTTTTGCAATTAATTGCCTTTGCAATTTTTTCTCTTGTGTTGCATAAACCAGATACTATTGGAATATCGTATCCCTTTGGATTATTTAAAACAACAATATCTCGAGGATACTTATTCAATATCTTAGTAGCATCAAGTACAGTTAAAACTTCCTCATCAATTTCAACAATATTAAACTCTTTTTCAAATTTCTTTAAAAATTCTTTCATTAGCTATTTCTCCTTTTAAATTTGTTTCTATTTTTTTATCATTTATTCCCAATATTTTTCCTATTAACAATGCTCCATTGTATCCATTATTTATTCCAACAGTAGCAACTGGAACCCCTGGTGGCATATTCACCATTGAAAATAAAGCATCTAAGCCATTTAATTGATTAGAACATGGAACACCAATAACCAATTTTTCACTTAAAGCAACAATTGATCCAGTTATATGTGCAGATAATCCACCAACACCTATAAATAATTTAACATTTTTTGTGTTAATATAGTCCTCAAATTCTGTTGGATTAGCTATTGGAGATATAATTTTAAAATCATAACTTATTTCTAATTTATTTAATAGTTCTATAATATTTTCCCCCACTTTTATATTAGAATAACTATCTAAAATAACAGCAACATCAACATTATTAGTTAATTCATTATTTGTTAATTCATTATTTGTTAATTCATTATTAGTTAATTCATTATTAGTTAATTCATCATTACTATTCTTATCTTTAAAATTATTATTTACCCCATTAATTTGAAAATCTTCATGATGACTACCATTTATTTGACTTAAAATTTCTTTTTCACTAAGATAAATCTTATCATGATAAGTTTCTCTTAACTCATGTAAATTATTTTTAATTTTCTCATTGCTAATAGCTAAAATCTCACCAGCCAAAATTCCAGCATTATCTCCACGATCAATTCCAACTGTAGCAATTGAAGCAGGATATGGGGTCTGAACAGATGATAATAAACTATCAAGTCCAGATAATTTCACATTAACTGGAACACTTATCACTGGTCTATGAGTATAAGAAGCTATTGAACCAGATAAATGTGCTGATAGACCAGCTATTGCTATAAAAACTTTAACTCCATTTTCTGTTGCATTAATTACTAAATTTTTCACTTTTTCATGGGTTCTATGAGCAGATGCAACTTTTAAGCTATAAGAGATCTGAAGTTCTTCTAAGCTACCCATAGTTTTTTTAGCTATTTCTAAATCACTCCCACTTCCAAGAATTACCATTACCTCAGGAACCATTAACTCACCATTGATTATTTTCCATGTTATGAAAACTCACATTATAAGTTTACTTTATTTTACTATAAATATTAAAAGTGAATAAGTTAATTAAAATACAATAAATTAAAGTATAATAAATTAAAGTATAATAAATTAAAGTATAATAAATTAAAGTATAATAAATTAAAGTATAATAAATTAAAGTATAATAAATTAAAGTATAATAAATTAAAGT
>JAITPS010000082.1 GCA_031289325.1 Candidatus Methanovirga meridionalis | reverse complement strand
TATTTAAGTATTATTTCATAGACAAGGTCTAATTCAATCCTTCCAGGAACAATATTATCTGGAGAATTCAATATTGTTTGCTCAATATTTTCATAATCAGGATTCCACTTATTTAAATTTGAAGAATCTAATTTAAAAACTTTAAATCCCACATCCAAGTCTTTGTTATTTGGTTCTGACTTTATTTTATTTCCTGCTCTTCTTATTCTTTCCTTTCCTATTTCAGCTATATTTTTATATCCTGCTTTAAAAGCTTCAGATTTTTCATCAGTTTCTTCAGGAATTTGAACCAATATGAATTTTCTATTTTCTTTATTTTTTGAGTTTAATCCTATTACAGCATTAACAGTAGTTGAAGAACCTGCAAAAAAATCTAAAACAATAGAATTTTTGTCAGAACCAACATTCAACAAATATTCTAATAAATTAACTGGTTTTGGAAATGAAAAAACATCAGTTTCCATGATTTTATTGAAATCTAATGTGCCTTGACCATTTGAAAAATCAATTAATGCCCTATATGGAATTTGTCTAACATATTTCTTATCATTATTATCTACAAATTGATATTGCTTGATATATACTTTCCATTTATCTTGTTTTTTCTTAAATTCAATGAAATTCTTTTCAATTCCCCATTTAAATTTTTCTTTACTCCATCTCCAAGTGTTAGGCTTACCACTTTGCCCACCAGAATAAATATTTGTCCCATCGGGTGCTTCAATGGGATAATCCATTTTTTCACTATAACTACCTTTATAATCTAAATCCCTAAGATAATATTTACCTCTTCTTTCAACAAATTCATCACTAAATTTATATTTTCGATCCTGATCAACTTTTACATGCTCTTGATTAATTTTAACTTGGTTTATATTTTTACAATAGCAAATTATATAATCAAATTCAATTGCAATTCGTTTACTATCATGCCCACTTCCAGCTTTATTCTTCCTAACAAAATTACAAATAAAATTTTCTTCACCAAAAATCTCATCACATAGCTTTTTGAGATTATTTAGTTCATTATCATCAATACTAATAAAAATAACACCATCATCAGATAGTAAATTTCTTGCTAACTTTAATCGAGGATACATCATATTTAACCAGTTGGTATGATACCTGCCACTTGCCTCTGTATTGGTGGTTAATTTAATATTTTCACTTCCTTGAGTGAAAATTTGCCCTGTCATCTCTAAATAATTTTCTAAATTATCATTATAATTATCTGGGTAGATGAAGTCCTTTCCTGTATTGTATGGTGGATCTATGTAAATCATTTTTATTTTACCATAATAGCTTTTTTGTAGGAGTTTAAGAACTTCTAAATTATCTCCTTCAATGTAAAGATTTTCTGTTCTGTCCCAATCTTTACTTTCTTCCTTACATGGTCTAAGTGTTCCTGTAGATGGGCTTTGAGCTAATTTAATACTTTTTCCTTTTCCATTCCATGTGAAATTGTATCTTTCATCGGATTCTTCAATATACTCTCCCATGATTTGTTTTAGATTGTCAAAATCTATTTTGTCTTCTGTTACTATTTCTGGAAATATTTCTCTTAATTTAGATATATTTTCTTCTAAAATATCTAAACTTTCTCCATTAAGTTTTGATTCAAACATACGAACCCCCACATAAATAATATAAAATCATTGCACAAAACTCTTAAAAATATTAAAATTTCAAGTAAATGCAATACTAAATCATTCCAGTCAAGTTTTTGATAGGTCAAATAATTAAAAAACTATAAAAATTACTCTTCTCAAGAATATTTCATCAATAAAGATTTGAACAGTACCTAAATATTTATTAATATTTAAAAAACTGATTTTTATTTAATTCTTTTATTAAAACTGTTTATTAATTAATTCTTTTATTAAGACTGTTTATTAATTAATTCATATTTTATTTAGAATATATTCTATTTCTTCTTTTTTATAACCTAATTTTAAAAGTAAATTGAAAAAAGAATTAATTTTATCCTGCTCTTTAATTTTTTTCCAGTTTTTGAAATCATTGTTTAAAATAGCTGCCAATATTATTTCCATTCCAATTAACGTATCACTATCAATACCTACAATGTATTCCTTATTTTCAAAACGATTTTTTGAATCCAATAATTCAAAACTTTCATCTACACTATCCCTTTTAAGTATAGCATGTTTTATTTCAAAATTCATAGTCTTTCAATTCCTTCTAATATTTTATTATTCATATAAATAGTCATTATCATATAAATAGTCATTATGGAAAAATTTTTAAATTCTGAATTATAAATTTTTTTATTAAACTATTTAATCTTAAATATTTTATTAAATTATTTAATCTTAAACATTAATTTATAAAAATCCATAATTTTAAATTTTAATTAATATAAATAAATTTTAATTAATATAAATAACTTTTAAATAATATAAATAAATTTTAAATAAAATAAATAACTTTTAATTAATATAAATAACTTTTAATTAATTTAAATAACTTTTAATTAATATAAATAACTTTTAACTAATATAAATAACTTTTAATTAATATAAATAACTTTTAATTAATATAAATAAATTTTAAATAATATAAATAAATTTTAAATATTATAAATAAATTTTAAATATTATAAATAAATTTTAAATATTATAAATAAATTTTAATTAATATAAATAAATTTTAATTAATATAAATAAATTTTAAATATTATAAATAATTTTTAGTTAATATAAATAATTTTTAATTAATATAAATAAATTTTAAATAAAATAAATAAATTTTAAATAAAATAAATAAATTTTAAATAAAATAAATAAATTTTAAATAAAATAAATAAATTTTAAATAAAATAAAT
>JAITPS010000032.1 GCA_031289325.1 Candidatus Methanovirga meridionalis | reverse complement strand
TAAATTAATAAATTTTAAATTAATAAATTTTAAATTAATAAATTTTAAATAAATAAATTTTAAATAAATAAATTTTAAATAAATAAATTTTAAATAAATAAATTTTAAATAAATAAATTTTAAATAAATAAATTTTAAATAAATAAATTTTAAATGAATAAATTTTAAATGAATAAATTTTAATTGAATAAACTTTAAATAATAAACTTTTTTATTAAATTATTTAATTTTAAATGAATAAATTTTAAATAAATAAATCTTAAATAAATAAATATTAAATAAATAAATCTTATTTTTTTAGAAGCTCATAAACCTCTTTTTTACCAAATTTTAAAATATCTTCATATTTTTCTCCTTTAGCTATTTTAGTCATTAATTTAGATTTAAGATTGTTGTAATCATTATTATTAATTATTTCAAGAACATCCACAAACCAGCATAATTTTAAATCGCAATTTAATTTATCCATTAAACATTTAGGCCTATATGATTCATAAGTAGAGTGCAATGCTTCTAAACTTGACATATCTAATTTATTCATTAATATTTCTTCAAATTCATTAACAGGAATATCTAATTCATCAGATAAAGGAATGATAACATCTTTTTTCCATCGGAAACTATGAATAATTCGGGTTTTCATTGATTTTAATAAATCTTCATCCATAATCATCACCACTTATCTACAATAAGAAAGGTTTTACTCCATAAATAGCTATTGATATTATTATTCCTATAACAGTTTCATATCTTCCATATCCTGGTCTCATTCCCAATACAAAAGTAGTGAAAAATAATCCAATTGAAATTGTAATTATTGGGCTAAGTATCGAACTTAAAATGTCTGAGTTTATTAATATTATCCATGATAAAATAGCTATTATTAAGACTAAGACATCTATTTTATTATAGATAAATGGTTCACCATGTTGTTTATAACTAAAAAGAAGACCAACAATAGACCCAATAATAAAAGCTAATAAATATATTAAATATATAATTTCGTTCATTGTTCCACAATTATATTTTTTTATCTATAAATTTAATTAATTATTCAAACATTTTAAACTTAGTAGTCTAAGACATCTATAAATTTAATTAATTCCTTTTTCAATTATTCTTTAGATAGGTTTATATAGGTATATAAATGATATTATGATCAGGAATAAAACTATAAAAAATACAATCTTTTCTAAGTTTTCAGTAATATGATTAAACTTAGGATAAATTTGTAGTAAAATCAATGCTAAGAAGATAATTCCTAAGATTAAAATAGGTAAAATCTGCATGGATTGTAGTAATGAAACTACTGCACCAAGAATAAAAACTCCAATAGCTACAAGTGATGTTAAAATTATAAGATCTTTTTCTTTATTCATTTTATCTCCTTTACTTATATTTTACTAATTAATTTTTTAAAAAGTAAACATTAATAGTAGCGAACCTGCAATTCCAATTAATGCAATTGAAATTTGAGACATGACCGAATGATTTGGATTTAATATTGGGGTTGTAGCATTAATTAATCCTGTTAAAAAGGCAATAGCTAACATACCTACAACATATAATAAAATTGATAAATCTCCAAAGAATATAGTTAAAAATATCCATGAGAAAATATACCAAGATATAGACTCGGATAACATAATATATCCTCTTAAAAGACCAAAATGTTCTGTTTCATATCCAGAAACTATATCCTTTCCTTTAGTAATCCCAAAAGGAGAATATGGAGATTTAGAAAGTATTAACACAAACAATACAATAGCCACTAATGGTAACTTCAATATTAAAGAACCATGAATATTTTGATAAGTAATAATATCACTAATGTTCATTGAACCTACTTGAAGATAAATAATAAATATAACAGCAAACAATGGAAGTTCAGATGCCGCTGAGAAAACTGCTCTAACACAACTCATTTTTCCATAAGGTGAACCAGATGATGAACCAGCATTATGTTCTACAATCTTATAGACTGCATAGATTGCAAATATTAATAACAATGATCCTTTTAAAACAGGAGCAACAATAACCGCAGCAATCCAAATAGCACATAAAATACATACTATGGAGATATAAAAGGGCATTGAAGATGTTTTTGGAAATGCAGTTTCTTTAAAGAAGAACTTTAAAGAATGTAGAAAATGTTGTATTATTGGAGGACCTGGTCTAAGCTGTATCCTTGCCATAACTTTCCTATGAAATCCTAATAAGATGCTTCCAAAAAGAAAGGATATTAGAACATTTATAATTATATCAGCCATTAAATTCATATTATCATTTAAAGCAAAATAAACTTTTAAAAAGACCAAAACATTAAATATTAATTAATTAACTAAAAATTTCATTACTATAAAAATTTAATTAATATCCAATAAATGGTTCACGTGCTCTATCCTCCTCTTCATCTTTTTTAGGTGTTGCCATAGTTATCAATCCAAATGAAAGAATAAATAATGGAATAAATACAATAGCTACACTATAAACAATCCAACTTGCAGGATTAAATATTAAACAGTATAATATAAACACTAAGGATACTGTAAGAATTATATATCCATATTTAACTAAAGTTCTCATTTTAACTCCTTACTCATTTTAACTCCTTAATTAATTATAGTTGTCATGAAAAAGTTCTTAAATTTTTAATGATAAATTTTTTTATTAAATTATTTAATTTTAAATATTAATTTTAAATATTAATTTATAAAAATCTATAATTTTAAATTTTAAATAATATAAGTTTATTTTAATTAAATTATTTAATTTTAAATATTAATTTTAAATATTAATTTATAAAAATCTATAATTTTAAATTTTAAATAATATAAGTTTATTTTAATTAAAATAATTAATTTTAAATAAATATATTTTAATAATATCTATTTTTAATTAATAATATCTATTTTTAATTAATAATATCTATTTTTAAAAAAATTATTTATTAAGAACTTTATCAAAGATACTATAGTTAATACATTAATTGTTTATATTGAATTTATTATTAATATATGTTTTTATAAACTAATGAATTTTATTATTTAGTAAGATGATGTTCCATAATTAAATGAATTATTAAAAATCCTTATTTTATTAAAATAAGCTTAAAAAAATCTAATTTTTAAAAGTAAGAAATTTAAAAATATCTTAAAAGTATAGTTATTATAGGAAAAGTTCTTAAATTTTGAAATGGTAATTTTTTTATTAAATTATTTAATTTTAAATATTAATTCATGAAAATCTATAATTTTAAATTTTAAATAATATAAAGACACTACTCAAATCTTTACTGATGAAATGTTCTTGAGATGAGTAACTTTTATAATTTTGCATATATTTGACCTATCAAAAACTTAACTAAAATAGCTTAGTATTGCATTTATGTGAGATTTTAATATTTTTAAAAGTTTTCTGCAATGATTTTAAGCACTATTGAAATTTTAAAGTTTTTTTAAAGTAAAAATCTGATTTTAGTTAATTTATGATACCTTCCTAAAAATTAATATTAATAAAACTTTATCAGGAAAGATTTGAATACAGCCCTTATTCCTTAAGTTAACAGCATTGAGTATCAGAATCTTAGTTTCTGATTAAAAAAAATGATAATGGTTGAGTATGTCAATTTTGATAATAATTTAATTACTGTAAATTTGGTTCTGGTTTTTAGATCTATAAATATTATTTTTTGACCATTAATACATTGAGTAAAAATTTGAAATAAAATATTATCGACTGAATTTGATATATTCCTAAAAACTTCAGGATTCAACTTTTTGATGCTTTTAAATTAGTTTCTTTAATTGATTAAATTGTTTAAGGTAGATTAAGTATTTGAAAGGTAAATTAAGTATTTGAAATTAGGTTTTTTAGTTTTTCAAATGATAATTCAGTTATTTCACTAATTTCTTCCAATGAAAAACCTTTATTTTTTAATTTTAAAGCGAAATTAATTTTTTCTTTTTCAATACCTTTTTTTTCACCTTCCCTTATACCTTTTTCTTTTGCAGTTTCTAAACGGATTTTTTCATCCATTTGTCTTTTTTCAATTTCTATTTTTAGAATTTCGGCTTCTTTACTTTTTGAGATCATATTTTTAGCTTCCTCTATTTTTTTTATTAAGTTATCTTTAGCAAGTATTGTTGTGAGTTCATCATTGGTTAATAATTCATATAGGTACATGAATGTGCGGTCGAGAGGGTCGTTTATATTGTAATTTTCTTTTTTCATCTTGTCAAATATGGTTATGTCCAATGGATTATCATTGTAGATGGATTGATCTTTGCTATTTAACATTTTAAAGTTATGTTTATATTCTTTTTTTTTATGTTTATAAAGTTTGTGATTTAGTATTGCAATACTAATCACTTTTTTAGTTTTATGATAACTATCTCTTTTATTAAGCATGGTATCTCTTAATCTGCATGAGTAATATGTTATTCTTTTTTCTATTGCGATAATGGGTTCGTTTTGAACTTCAATAGTTATTATTTGGTCATTTTTTGTCATGATGA
>JAITPS010000125.1 GCA_031289325.1 Candidatus Methanovirga meridionalis | reverse complement strand
TCCCATGTATCTGTTTTAACATGGCAATTTTTAGTGGACCATTTACCAGCAACAGTACCATCGTAATTAATAGCACCTTTACCAGCTTCAAGACCAGATTTAGTAGTATGATCACCACTATCTTGAGCTCCACAAGTAATAGACATTGTAGCAGCATTAGCTGGAACATTAACATATTTAATATCTGAACCAGAGGTTTGAGTGAAATGATTATCAGAACCAATTTTCTTACCATCAATATCATAAAACTTAAGTGTAGTCTCAGCTATAAAAGCAAGAATCCAATTATTATCATCTTTGAATGAGAAACCATTAGATGAAGTCCAATGAGAAGCTTTAAATGCAGAACCCCAACTAGCAACATGTGTGATGATTTGCTTACCATTACCAGCAATTTTTTTAATACTTAAAGTTTTTTGACCAATATTAGTTGGAGTAACATAATCATCACCCGCAAAAGAAGCAGCTAAATTATAATCACCGAAAGAATTGTAACCCACATCAATAATACCCTTCGTATTAGTTCTATAACTTTGAGTACCACCTTTGAAAGTAACCAGTTCATTAACTAAAGGTTTATTATTATCTGCATTAGTTAATTTATAACTAACAACATGATTAAAGCCAACATCCTTAGCATAACCAACACGACCATTACTATTACCTGTACCACTAATTATTTCAAATTTAGGTGTAATTTTAGGTATAATACTTAATTTCTGTGAAGTAATCGTAGCAGGAAGAATATCATCGCCACCAGCAAAAGAAGCATCTAAATCATAATCACCAAAGGAAGTGTAATTTATATTAATAATACCATTCTCATTAGTTTTAAGAGTACCTTTACCATTCATAAAAGTAATTGATTTATTAACTAAAGGTTTATTATTATCTTCTGCATCAACTAATCTATAACTAACAACATGATTAAACCCAACATTCTTATCATAAGTAACCCAACCTTTATTACTTGTATCTCCAAGACGACCAATTTCTAGAGTCTTAGCACCACTTGCATCAGGAGATCTGTAATCATTACTATTACCTGCACCACTAATTATTTCAAGTTTAGGTATAATTTTAGGTATAATACTTAATGTCTGTGAAGGAATACTACCAGAAAGAGTATCCTCATCACCAGCAAAAGAAGCACCTAAATTATAATCGCCAAAAGAAGTGTAACCCACATTAATAATACCATTCGCATTAGTTTTAATAGTACCTTTACCATTCATGAAAGTAACTGATTTATTAACTAAAGGTTTATTATCCTTGTCATTAATTAATCTATAACTAACAATATGATTAACCCCAACATTCTTATCATAACCAACCCAACCATTACTATTACCTGCACCACTAATTATTTCAAATTTAGGTCTGATTTTAGTATGAGTCTCATAATTTTTCAATGGATCAGATATTTGATATACATTATCACTTTCAGGTGCTACTTTAACAGAAACATTATAATCTGTATCACCTAATAAATTCGGAGTTGCAATGTTATATACACTTCCACCTTCAGCAGGCCTATTCTTACTCGTTGCAGAGAAAGTATCTGATTTAAAAGTTTTAACAATATTATTATCTAAATATTTAAACTCAAGATAAATCTTTAAATCATCAACAATAGGTTTTGTATCTAGACCTTTTTGATAATTCGCAGATATTTTAACAGGTATACTTTGAGTTTTTGCATTAGGATTTAATTTATTCACTGGTAAAATAATATCAGAATCAACATTATTCTTAATTACATTTATTTTAACAGAATACAATACAGACTCCAGATTATTATTATAATCAGCACCCCAATATGTAGTATTTATTCTTCCTTTTTGACGACCTTCAATAATATAAAATGTTGAAATGCCATCTAATTCCAAATTACTATTACTATTTAGTGTCTCGTCTAAAAATAATTCTGTATTTTTTATATGTGCTTTATATATATTGACACACTGACCACCATCTGCATTTAATATTTCTTTAACAAGACGCACTCCAGTTTCTGTACCATTAATAGAACCATTAATAGATTTATACATGCCTAAATTCAAATCAAAGAAATATTGATGATCTTCATTAGGAACAACCCCCCCAACAGTATCATTTATTGTTAATGGATTAATAAATCCGAATTCTGATTCAACTTTATTTGTAGCAAAACTAAAATTACCAATAGTATCATTTATTGCTAATGGATTTATTGCTAATGGATTAATAGATCCAAATTCTGATTCATCTTTATTTGTAGCAAAACTAACACTACCAATAGCTAAAACAGCTATTAATATCATTGCTAAAATTTTATTATTCATTTTCATAACTTATCTTCTCCTATAAATTTATTTAATATAATAATTACTAATATTTACTAAATCAGTCAATTAATTTAGCTATTATATGGGAATGTATGCCTTATTTCAAATCATAAAATGAAAAATAATTTAAAAACTCTTCAATTACATTTTCAGAGTATTAATATTCATATTAAAAATCTTGATATGAAACAATTACAATTACATTACTCCAATTATTATTTATTGTAATTACTTATATATAAAGGTAGTGGTTTAACAACTTATAAAACACGAAATAAAAACTAATTAATTATTCTTTATTTAAATAAATAAGAATTGAAAAGAATAAGTTAAAATAATGGGGGTTTAAGGTATTTTCATTGAAAAATCTACCACCCCCCCATATAGGTTATTTTAGGATTAAATATCTATTTAAAGAAGAAATTAATTTAAAAATTAGTTATTATATTAATTTAAAGTAATATTAATTGTTATTTTAATGTTTTAAGTGTTTTTAAAAATTTAGATGATGGAGAGTTTATAGTGTTTTGTGAAATTAAATTTTTCATATTAAATTTTGATTTGAAATTTCATGAAAAATATTTATTAAATTATTATAATTTCAATATATTAATTTATAAAAATCTAATAATTTTAATGAATAATGAAACTGTTTTAGATATGTTTGCAGGATTTGGTTATTTTTCAATACCAATAGCTATTCATTTCAATCCCAAAAAAAGTGATAGCTATTGAAATTAACCCAAATTCTTTTAATTATCTAAAAAAGAACATATTTTTAAATAAGGTTCAAAATAAAATAAATCCAATCTTAGGAAACTGTAAAAGATTTGGATAGAAATATACTTGTTGATAGAATTTATAATGGGTTATGTAAAAACCACACATCACTACTTAAATTCAGCTATTTCTACATTGAATAATGGTGGAATTCTACATTATCATGAAACCGTCCCAGATAAATTAATTAATACACGACCAATCAACAGAATAAAAAAAAACAGGAAAAAATAAGAAAGTTAAACTTCTAAACATAAAAACAATTAAAAAATATGTTCAAGGAGTCTCTCATGTTGTATTGGATGTGCAGATAAACGAAAAGTAATTATTTTAAAAACAAAAGTAATTTTTCTAACAATAAACATTATTAAAATATATAGTAATTCCCTAACTTTTAAGACATATATTCAGGAATTCATTTAACCAGAATTAAGATCATTAACACTTAAATGATCCTACACTTCAAAGTTTCTATCCGTTGTCATAGGATATAAATATCTATCATATCTGATTTCAATAGTTATAACAGTTGAGATATACTATAAAAAAAATAAAAAAAATAAAAAAAAGTTTAATTTTAGAAACCATTAAATAATTTAATATAACCTGAATCCCATGATCGGTTATAACATGACAATTTCAAATTTAAAAAATAATATTATCTAATTATTATATCATTACCTTCTTTACCATCATAGAATTTACCTTGATAGGTCACTTCAATATGAGTGTTTCTTACAGCTCCCCTATCATGATATTGGAATTTGATATCAGAACCATCATATTTAATTATTTGTAGATAAGTCCATTGCAAAGAAGTACTGGTTCCATCAAAAACAAAGACATATAATTCTTTACCAATATAACTACTTGAAATATTTCTTATGTGTGATGACGGATAATTAAAAGCTCTTTTATTATACACAATCATTTTAGTATTCCCAGGGATTTCGTGAAATCCTTCTATACAAAATACTGTTATATCTAAATCAAAATGTGGCAATCCAAAATATCCAGAAATATCGACATTACCATTTGTAGATACAGCAACAAAACCAATCGCATCGTGGTCATTTCCACATCTATATGAGCTATTCTCCATGGTATCGTGTATATAAATTTCCAGCACTTACAGTACCAATTGCACTAATAGCCATTAAAGCTATTATTATTAAACTTAATAGTTTATATTTCATTATTCATTTTCCTCTTCCTCCCTAAAAAAATTTAAAAAAGTAATATAATTTAATTTATAAATAGATCATTACCATCTTTACCATCATATATTTTACCCTGATATTTTACATCTATGTGTGGATATCTAGCATATCCTCTATCATAATAGTTAATCTCAAAATCACTACCATCATAATTATTTAATCTCATAATAATGTAATAATTTCCCATTGTACCACTAGCATCACGAAGAAATACATATACTGATTTACCAATAGCATCTTGTGGGAAATCTATATAATTAGTTGTGTTTTTTTGCCATTTAGCACTCTCATCATATGATTCAGGGTCACGGTAGGAAATCTTATGACCAACTACCGTAGTATAAGCACCTAAAACATTAGCAAGCTGACCAACAAGCATATTAGGTACAGTCAAATGAAGCCATTTATCTTTTATTTTGTTGTCATCTGTATAAAATACAACTATTCCTACATCATCACCTATGTACCTATAATGACTTTTATGTTCATACACAGGATAGTTAGCAGTTAATTGAAGAGCATTGACACTACCAATTACACTAATGACCATTAAACTTATTATTATTAAACTTAATATTTTATATTTCATAATTTATTTCCCCCTATAATATTTATCTATTTATTTACTTTTATTATTTACTGTAGCCAATTAATTTAGCTACTTCATGGAATGTATGCATCATTTCAAATCATAAAATAATAAAAATGATTTAAAAACTCTGCAATTACATTTTCAGAGTACAAGGGTTCATATTAAAGATCTTGATGTGAAACACTTATATCTCTGATTTATATTTATTGTAGTTAGTTATATATAAAGGTAGTGGTGCGACAGGATAGGGTCTCTATTCTTCATTAATTAAATCAGTGAAATATTGTTAAATATTTTAATCCCAGTTGTGTGGGATTTTCTCCCCAGAAACTCTTAAACAATTGATTGGTT
>JAITPS010000004.1 GCA_031289325.1 Candidatus Methanovirga meridionalis | reverse complement strand
AATTCATATTAATTAAAATAAATTCATATTAATTAAAATTTAAAATTATATGTTTTCATAAATTAATATTTAAAATTAAATAATTTAATAAAAAAATTATCATTTCAAAATTTAAGAACATTTTCATAATGACCATAAATAATTTTTTTAAAAATAAATATTATTAAATATTATTAAATATTATTAAATATTATTAAATATTATTAAATATTATTAAATATTATTAAATATTATTAATTTAAAATTAGTTATATTAATTAAAATAAATTCATATTAATTAAAATTTAAAATCATAGATTTTTATGAATTAATATTTAAAATTAAATAATTTAATAAAAAAAATAATTTAGTAAAAAAATTTATTATTCAAAATTTAAGAACTTTACAAAAATGAATATAATTTAATAAAAAAAATTATTATTCAATTTAAGAACTTTACAATAAGGAATATAATAAAAAATTATTATTCAATTTAAGAACTTTACAAAAATGAATATAATTTAATAAAAAAAATTATTATTCAATTTAAGAACTTTACAATAAGGAATATAATAAAAAATTATTATTCAATTTAAGAACTTTACAATAAGGAATATAATAAAAATTTATCATTCAATTTAAAAACTTTACAATAATGACTATATTTAAAAATAACAATTTAACAATAATTTAATCATAAAGAAGTGGTTTAATGAGAGTATTATTTATTCATTCAGATTATTTAAAATATCAAACTAAAAACAAAACTAAAATAGCTGAAAAAATTGAAGAAACTGAAAAAAATGGTTCTTTTGAAGAATCTTTGGTAGTATTTTCAGCCGTTGAGAGAGAAGATGGAAAAAATATTGAAAATCTCATAGATAATGTATTTAATGAAATAAAAGATATTTATGAAAAAGTAAAAGCAAGTAATATAGTTCTTTATCCTTATGCACATTTATCTTCCTCATTAAGTTCCCCTAAAGTAGCCATTGAAGTACTTAAAAAAATTGAGGATAAATTTAAAAAAGAAGGTTACGATATTTACAGAGTACCATTTGGTTGGTATAAATCTTTCGAACTAACATGCAAAGGTCATCCATTATCTGAACTATCAAGAACCATTGATTCAAAAGATACCATCAAAAAAAATGAAGAGATAATAAAGGAAACCCCACAATTTTTAATTTTTGAGGAAAATGGTAAATTAACATCTATAGAGGACTATAAATTCTCAAACAAAGACCTTAAAAATCTTGTGGAGTATGAGGTTGGAAATCCACAATCCACTGGTGAAGAACCACCTCATATAAAATTAATGAGAGAAAAAGAATTATGTGACTATGAAAGTGTTGCTGATGTTGGGCATCTAAAATGGTTTCCAAAAGGTAAGTTGATTAGAGATTTAATATCTGACTATGTGTATAACTTAGTGGTTAAAAATGGTGCAATGCCAATTGAAACACCTGTAATGTATGATTTATCTAATGATGCAATAAGAGAACATGCAGAGAAATTTGGTGAAAGACACTATAAAATTCAGACAAAAAAAGAATTAATGCTTAGATTTGCATGTTGCTTTGGAGCATTTAGATTATTGGCAAGTTCGTTTCTAACATGGAAAAATCTTCCTGCAAAAGTCTATGAACTATCCACATATAGTTTTAGGCTCGAGAAAAGAGGAGAAGTTGTTGGTCTTAAACGTTTAAGAGGATTCACTATGCCTGATTGGCATACGGCATGTGCTGATATGAAACAAACCTTGGAAGAATTTGAAAAGCAAGTAAATATTTGTATTCAAACTGGGATGGATCTTAATGTTAACTATGAAATAATTTTTAGAGCTTCAAAAGAGTTTTACAATGAAAATAAGGAATGGATGCATAATATAGTTAATAAAATAGGAAAACCAGTTATTTTAGAATTGATTCCAAAAAGAAAACATTATTGGGTTTGTAAAATAGATTTTGCAGCTATTGATGCATTAGGAAGACCTATTGAAAATCCAACAGTTCAAATAGATGTTGAAAGCGGTAAAAGATTTGGAATTAATTACTTAGGAGAAGATGAAAAAGAACATCAACCAATAATTCTTCATTGTAGTCCAACTGGAAGTATAGAAAGAGTTATATGTAGTTTACTTGAAAAAATAGCTATTGAAATAAATGAAAAACCACCAATGTTTCCTGTTTGGTTATCACCCACCCAAGTTAGAATAATTCCAATTGGTGAAAAACATCTTGAATTTTCAAACAAACTATTTAATAAAATATATGCAAATAATATTCGTGTTGACATTGATGATAAGGAAGATAGAATTGGTAAAAAAATAAGAAATGCTTCTAAGGAATGGATACCATATACCCTGGTGATTGGAGATAAAGAAATTGAAACAGACAATCTTACTGTTTCTATCCGTTCTACTGGTGAAAAAAAGAATATGAAGATAGAAGAATTAATTGAAGAAATTAAATCCAAATCTAAAGACTTACCATTTAGAAAGTTAACTTTAACTAAAACTCTCTCAGATAGAATTAATTTCCAATAATTTAAAAGTCTAATATTTAAAATTATTTATATTAATCAAAATAAACTTATATTATTTAAAATTATGGATTTTGATAACACAATATTTAAAATTAAATAATTTATAGTGTTATAAAAAATGTTTGTAATCAATCATTTATTTTAAATATCTTACTCATGAAAATTTATTTTCAACTTAGGAGAATTTATTCATCTGTTTAAAAATAACAACTATAATTTTTTTAATTAAAAATTTAATAATTATATTTCATTTTTAAAAACTTCATTATTGAACTTGTTCATTTAGAAACGAAAAATCTTAGATTTTCCTAATATCTTCGATAACAAATCTTTGATTTTCTTTATTGAAATTTTTTATTTCAAGTAGAAAAACGAAGTTTTTTTACTTAAAAACATTATTTCATACACAATAATAAAAAAAATTATCATTCAAAATTTAAGAACTTTCCCATGATGACTAATGATATTAATTTTGATGAAAAAGTAAATAATGCATTTACAGTTGATGATATAGATGTAGATGAAGTTAAGTATTTCATTGAAAAATCAGGATTAGATGAAATTGATTCTTCAGACTTTTTGAAAAATAAGGTAAAGGTCATTGATCCTCATGGAGATGGAATTTTAAATGCAGGAATACTTTTTTTTTGGTGAAAATCCTTCTAAATTCATCCCTCAACATGAAATTAAAGTTGCAAGATTTCAAGGAACTGATAAAGTCAATATAATTGATAGTGAAGAAATGAAGTTTCCTTTTGTAAAACTTATTAATGAAGTTGAAAAATTTATAAAAAAACATACAAACACATATCAAAGAATTGAGGGATTTAATAGAATAGATATTCAGCAATACCCAATGGAAGCAATAAGGGAAGGATTAATTAATGCTATTGCTCATAGGGATTATAAAATAAAATATTCTTCAATATCTGTTTTCATATTTAAAGATAGGATTGAAATTACAAGTCCAGGTAAGTTAATACCTCCAGTTACCATAAATTCAATTCAGAAAAATGAAAGTTACTATGCTCATAGAAATAAAAAGATTTGTGAGTTGTTTCATAGAATAAATCTAATGGAGCAATATGGAACTGGAATTTCCAAAATTCAGTCAACAATGGAACAAAATGGTTTAAAAAAAGCAAAATTTAAAGAAGGAGAACAGTTATTTAAAACAATATTCTATGGGCATGAATATAACTCTAAGAAAGTTTCTAAGTCTAAAAATACTATTAATTTAAAAGAGTTAGGATTAAATAGTAGACAGATCAAAGCATTAGAATTAATACTTAATGACAGCAAATTATTCACAACAACAGAATATGGAGGATATTTCAATGTTTCTCCACGTACTGCACTAAGAGATCTTAACAAATTAGTTGATGAAGGTTTTATATTTAAATATTATTCAAATGGGAATAAAAAAAATGGATTTTATGGACTAAAAAGTAATATGAATTTCTAAGTTTATAATATTTTGTCCACATTTTCAATTTTTGTCCGTATTTTGTCCGCATCCCATTTATCAAAACAAGGGATAATTATGTGGTGTATCGCAAATTTTTGTCCGTATTTTGTCCACATCCCATTAGTATCTTTGATAAAGTTCTTAATAAATAATTTCTTTAAAAATAAATATTATTAAAAAATATCAATTTAAAATTAGTTATATTGATTAAAATGGATTTACATTATATTAAAATTTAAAATTATGTATTTTTATAAACTTATATTTAAAATTAAATAATTTAATAAAAAAAAGTTATTATTTAAAACTTGAGAACTTTTCCATAATGAATATAATCTTTATTTAAAGAATATTTCTATTTAGAAATGTATATAACCAATATTTGAAAAAAAAATAAATGCTATAATTAATAAACTAAGAGGATAAGAAGATTTTCAGTTAAAAATGGTGTTGATTCTATCATAATAAGAGAAATAAACGGAACAATCGTCAAAACTGCTTTATTTTTTATTTTAAGAAAAATTTTATTTTAGGAAAAATTTTTTCTTTTTGCATTGGAAACCGAAAAATTTTCCTTACTAATCTGCGATTTGATTTTTTAAGTATTTTTCACCCCAAAATCATTGAATGGGAATAGTAATCACTGTTTTTATTTTCAAATTTTTCACAAGCCCAATTTTTAAGATTATATGCCTTAATCACAGGAATAATAGAGAATAATTCCTTTAACAATGAAAATATGGCACCATATATGTTTAAAACTTTTTTTTGATTTAATTCTATTTTTTTACCTAAATATAAGTTTAAAAAAATAAACAATATGGTTGGACTAATAGTAACAAGTGCTAAATAAATATTAAGATAAGACATTATGATAAAAGGAAAAATGATTGTAAATACACTTGTAACTATCTGAGGCAGTATTCTTGATACGATTTTAGTTGTGATTTGTACATTTCCCACAACTCTGGTTATCAAATCCCCAGTATTATTATTCAATTTATTTTTCATTGATGAAGTTTGAATTATATAAAATAATTTTTCAGAAATCTTTTTATATAAGTCATATTCCAATTTACCCATTAAATAATTATTAAAGTAGGATGTAATAGAAGACACTATAAAAATACATAACATTCCAATGATGACTATATTTAAAAAATAAAATTGCTTACCAATAAAAATATTATCAATCAGAATTTTAAAAAATAATGGAGTAATAAAAGAAAAAGAAAAAGAAAGAACACTTAACCCTAAAATAGAAAAAAAAACTAACCAGTACCTTTTATTCATAAACCTACTAAAAAACAAAAAAGAATCAACCTTAATAATAAATACCTCCTCATAATTAAATTATTATTATTAATAAAAATTAAGTAATGAATAATAAAAATTAAGTATAGTGATGTAAAAAATGTTTTTATTTAATCATTATTTTTAAATATCATATTTTTAAGAATTTCGAATTAATATTAATCTAATTTTTTAAATAATAATTTTTATTTTTTTATTTTTAAAAATAATAATTATAGTTTTTTTAATTAAAAATTTAATACTTATGGTGTAATTTAAAAAATCTTATTACTTAAAAACATTATTTCATATACTATATTAATAAATTTTATAATTAACAATACATATTATAATCATTATGAAAAAATTCTTAAATTTTTAAAGATGAATTTTTTTATTAAATTATTTAATTTCAAGTGTCAGTTTATAAAAATCTATAATTTTAAATTTTAATTAATATAAATAATTTTAAATTAATATTTTTTAATAATATTTAATTTTAAAAAAAGTTATTTATTAAGAATTTTATCAAAATCACTATGTTTAACTTTATCAAAATCACTATATTTATTTATTGTTATTTATATTTAATAATTATTAATTAATATAAAAAAATATTTATAAATGATTATTTTAATAATTTAAGCTTATTTAAAATTATTTTAATATTTTTAAAAGTTTTGTGCAATGATTTTAAGCATTACTGAAATTTTAAAGTTTTTTTAAAATAAAAATTTAGTTTCAGTTAGATTTTTGATACTGCTCCAATAATAATAATAAAATTTATCATTAAAAACTTAGACAGTCTCATTTAGGAATATTAATATTTAATTTTAGTAAATATTCCCAATTAAATAGGGTTATAATAAAAGATTAATCTTATTTTTGAGTAGATTATAATTTAAAACATAATCTATACTATTTGATGCTGATTTTAGGGTTGAAAACATTTTTTGCCATCCTAATCCATCGGTTATCCAAATAAACTCCATTTCAGTGTTGTTTATTTTATTTTGTAAATCAATATATGCGTTTGCTGTTTCAATTGGTTTACTGCCAGTTGTACTATAAAAATTGCACTCAAAAAGGAATTTAGGATTACCGTTTTTATATAAAACAAAATCGAATCGTTTATTTCGGTCAATATCAATAGAACTATCTTCTTCAGTTAGATTATATTCTGGTTTACTCACAATAGCTTCTTTTAACAATTTTTTAACGATGGATTCAAAAATATGACCACTCCTATTTTTTCGAGCATTTGTATCTAAACCTACTTCAGTTCCAGTTAAATAAGAGTATAAATCTTTTATTTCTGTAAAAAGATTCATTAACCCAGTTTTTTTTGAAAAATTAACTACATCTTCAATGTCAAAATTTTTAGAAAAATTAATAATTTTACTTGTTTTTTTTTTCACTATCAAAAACATCGAATTTTATATCTCGTATAGCTAAAATTGTAGGAAGTAATGGAACACATTCTGGATACTTGTTTAATATCTCTCTAAATTTTTCTTCTACATTTTCAGTTTGAATCTTACTTAAAGCATTTAATATGCTTATTTCGACTATTTTATCCTCTAATTTAGAAAAAACTTTTTTCCAGTCTACAAAATACTCATATGTACGGTTAGTATTTAATAAAGTGTCTAAAAATTCAATGTTGTATTCTTCTATGTTTTTATATCCTAATTTTTTGTAATCTACCAATTTTCAACCTCGATTTTAATAATTTCTAACTATAATTTCATTAATTGGACCTCTTTTTTTGGCATTAGAATTGATAAATCTTTTTGCTTTGACTCTCATAATATTGTAATTAGAATACAATTCATCAAAAAAATTATCATTTTCATCTTCATTTTTTGGATCAGAATTACTTAAAATAGCTTTGGCTCCTTTATCAGTGATTTTATCAAAATACTGGGCTAATTCTTCTTGTTCCTTATCATTAAACTCATTTTCTGAATAACTTGTGAAATTTGATGTCTTATTTAATGGTCTATATGGAGGATCAAGATAAACTAAAGATTTATTATTAATTAAATCTTTTGACATTTTAAAACTACAATTAAAAATTTTAGCTATTTGTAAACTTTCAGAAACATTTCTAATATTTTTAGAATCACAAATTTTAGGGTTTTTATATCTTCCCATTGGAACATTAAATTCTCCCTTTTTATTTAGTCTAAAAAGACCATTAAAACATGTTTTATTCAAAAAAATAGTGTAAGATGCTCTTTTAACATGTTCAGAGGAATATTTTTTAAAGTTGAATGTTGAAACATCTTCATTAAACTTTTTCCTAATATCTAAGAAGTATTCTTTTCTATCATCATCATTTTTTGCTAAAAAATCTTTTTCCATTTGTATTAAAAGATCTATAAGATCTTCTGGATCATTTTTTACAACATTGTATGCTAAAATTAACTCTTTATTAATATCATAAAGAAAAGCTTCCTTAATATTATAAGTACCAACTAAATAGAAAAATACAGCTCCTCCACCAACAAAAGGCTCAAAATAATATTTAATTTCTTTGGTTTTTTTGACTTCTTTAGGTAAAGAAGATTCTATATCCTTTATAAGTTGTGTTTTTCCACCAGCCCATTTTAAAAATGGTTTTACTTCAAACTTTTGGTTATTATATAAATCCATTTGCATAAAAATAATCCCTAATAAATTAATCCTTAAATAAAATATAGTAATCATGAAAAAGTTCTTAAATTTTGAACTATGAATTTTTTTATTAAATTATTGTTACTATGGTAAAGTTCTTAAATTTTGAACGATAAATTTTTTTATTAAATTATTTAGTTTCAAATATAATTTTATAAATTATTTAATTTTATGAATTCTTTTATTAAATTATTTAATTTCAAATATAATTTTATAAAAATCTGTAATTTTAAATTTTAATTAATATAAATAATTTTAAATTTTAAATAATATTATATTCGTTATGGAAAAGTTCTTAAATTTTGAATAATGAATTTTTTTATTAAATTAATTAATTTTATAATATTATTTCATGAAAATCTATAATTTTAAATTTTAAATAATATAAATACATTCTAATCAATATAAATAATTTTAAATTAATATATTTTAATAATATTTATTTTATAAAAAAATTATTTATTAAAAACTTTATCAAAACCACTATATTTATAAATAATAAATTGAATTCTGTATTTATTTTCAATTTAATTTATATTATATTCTTAATAATACAACTGATTTGGAATTAATATACATTCTCAACTCTTTACAAAGTTACATTGAAACTTCGATATCTTTAAGTTTTAAAATCCATTTAATCCATCCAGAAATAGTTGAAGCCCTTCTTTTATAAGTTTCTTCAGAATTAAGTTCATATAATTTACATTTTTTCATATATTCAACAATAGTATCTTTTGAAGGTATTTCTCCACTTTTAACATAATATTTAAAAGACATGTTAAAAACATTATGCTTTAAAATACATTCAACAAGCTTTAATTGTTTTTCTTTAAAGGGCATGGCGAATATTTCTTTACCTTTTTTAGATAAATAATAAACCCCATTATCAAACTTTTTAACTAAACCTAAATAAATAGCTGCATTAGCATAATAATCACTTTGTCTTTCATTAAAAGAATAATTATTAGCTATTTGATTTTTATTCAATTTATCCCATTTTAAATATTCACAAAGACTGATTACTCGTTCAAAAGAGTCTGCTTGGGGAAAAGGAACTTTAGGTTCTGGAATAGTGTTAACAGATTCATAAATATTTATAATATCATCTAAAAGAATATTAACATCATAAAGCAAATAATGAGACTGTTTTTCCAATTTTATAGAATTATAAGAATTTTTATCCTTAAATGAATATTCATATAAACTAAATTGATCATTTGAATAAAATAAAAAAATATTTCTTATCTCCTTTTCAATAATATTATTAAAAGCTCTAAATGGATAGTATAGTTGTCTTATAAGGAAATCCTTTGGATAACCTATCTTAGCTTCAAATAAGGATAGATAATCATATCCTTCATAAGCCCCATCTATTTCCATTTGAGAATTAGAAACACTAATATCAAGTTTTTCACCATTCTTTTTAGTAACATAGAAATCAAATTCTTTTGAACTTTTTCTACCATTAACTGTAGAAACAATCTCTTCATCGCCTATAAAATCTTGTATAATTCCCATTATCAAAGCAGTATTTAATGCTACGGATTCAGAATATATGTCTCTAATATTAATGCTTTTGATATAATTAGGAAAATCATGAGGAATGGTCTTATATGAATAAGAAGATTCAATTTCATGATGAGAAATAAAATCAGAAATAATATAATTCCCTCGACTAATTGGTAATAATGATAAATCATTTTCTTTAAATAAATTTGGCTTTGAATCAAACCAATCGAATTTTGTCATTAATCTAGGTTCTCTAAATTCTTTAATTTGTTTTGCAGAAATTGTAAAGCTACCATTATCTTCAATTTCTGACAATATATTATACTTTTCAAAGAGTGACTTCCAATATTTATCATTCAATTTCATTATTTCTTATACCTCATTTCTAATACAATTATTTCATGGAATATGTTTTTTGTCTATAACATCATCTAAAGAATTATAGTACTTCCCTTAACTTTTGAGACATATATTCATGGATCTATTTAACCAGAATTAAGGTTATTAACACTATAAATGATCACTTCAAAATTTCTGCCATTTGCATCTTATCTGATTATTAGTTATAAAAGTTTTGGGATGTACTATAATTAAATATTTCTCTAAAATTTTTGATAGGTTATTAGTGGTCTCTTCAATAATGCTTATATCTTCTTCTTGAAGTATTGCACTACAAATAATATCAGAATCATACTTAATTTTTATATCAACATCTTTTAATCCCATTCTAACACATTTTATTTTAAATTTTATTAAATAATTAATTATTTGAGTTTTGAATATATAATTTTTTCGGAAATGGGAATAAAATTATAGATATTCGAATAATAGTAAAAATAACTTCTTTAACAATTTTTTTAAGCTATTTAGCAATCACATTAGATAATCCATTTATATTTTCTTATGGATCTTATGAAGATAGGAAACTTCCTTTTAAATATATTGAATTATTTAAACTTAATAAAAATCATTGATATCAATGAATTAGCTAAAAAATTATTAAATTTATACATTATTGTTGACTATATCCAAAAGAGTTCTTCACAGTCTTGAATGTATTCATTCAATTTTTTCATAGCTATTTCATCATCATTTCATGCTTTAATAGCTATTGTAGCATAATATTCAGCTTCATCTAAGCCCCCTAATGAATAAGCTTCAGGTAAGTTTTCTGGGATTGGTTTTTCATTGATTAAGAAAGGTATAACATGCTCATTAAATTTAATTGCTTTCTTTAATAAAGATTTAATTTCAACATCAGTTTTTTTATTTTTGATAGCTAATAAAGCATTGTTGTATAGTGCAAAAGATCCAAAATCCTTATAATACTCGAGACTATATTTTTTAAACTCCTTTAGTTTATTAAGTTCTAAAAGTCTTGTCAGCAATATATCTCTTACTCCTTGATTATCACTTGAATTGAGTTTAATCATATATTTTAGTAAGTCAATTGACTTATCTTTGTCTATTTCTTCATCCCATAATAAAGCTGAATAATCCAATAACCACATCATAAATGGACGGGTTTCATATAATTTCCAAAATTGTCCTTGATATTCCTTAAAATATTCATCTCCTTTTAAATCATAAAAATCAGATAAAGCCTCTTCATAATCTTCAACCGTCGTCAAATCTCTTTTTTCGGGCATATCATTATAAAGTTCTACTTCCCCAGATTCCATCATTTCAACTATCTCAGGTGGTAAATCATTATTCACAGGATTACTATAAGCATACATATTAACTAAGTGACTATCATGATTTTTATAGAAAATAGTATGGAATGCAGCAATATTTGAGTTTTTGAATGAATCCATACTGTCTCCATTAAGGTCAAAGTCCCTATCAATATTAAGGTGTTGAATTTCATCCTCATGTATTTTTTCTATGTATAGATCACAAATTATTTTCAAAGTTAAGTCCATACTATCATGATAATTATAATCCATGAAAGTAATTTTCAATAAGAGTTTTCTTGCATTTTCAATATTATCATCTGCATAATAACTAATATAACCCGTTAAAAAAATAAAATCGGGGTTTTTATCAATGTTTTCATCATATTTTAAAGATTTAACAAGATATTCTTTTGCATCACCGTACTCCTCTTTTTGTGCTAAAACAGATGCTTTTCCATTAGTATGCAAAACCATATTCAGGATCATTTTCAATGACCTCATCTATAAATTTCATGGCTAATGTTTCGTCTTGATCTTGATAGTACAATCCTTTATTTACTAATGCCCAATTCTTTTCATCATTATCATCAATCATTCTATCTAATAGTTCAAGAGCTTCATCATCTCTTTCCATAAATTTTAAGGTTTTAATTTTTCTTGAAAGTCTATCTAAATCTCTTGAATCATTTAATATTTCATTATAAACATCTAAAGACTTATCGTACTCTTCTTCGTCTCTATAAACAAGTGCTTTAAAATGCAATATATCTTTCAAAAACTTACTTGTTTTTGATAAGTTATCAAGATATTTGATACTCTTCTCAAAATCATCAGCATAAAGAAGACTCTTTAAAGTCGATGATAAAATATCATGGGAGTCAGGATGTAATAATAAAGCTTCATTAGTAACAGATTCTATTAAATCAAAATTGTTTATATTGAAAAGAGAATATATAGCAAATAAATAATTTTTTTCATCCTTAGGAGAATGATTTAAATATTCTAAAATAGTTTCTTCATAATCCTTTGGATTTATTTCTTTGTCTACATATTCTAAAGATTTTAATTTAAATATGCATGCTTCTAAAAAATTAGGATCCATTTTTAAAAGTTTATTAGCAGTTTTAATACAATTTTCATATTTTTCTCTCTTAAAAAGCTTTTTAACTCTTTTAATAAGTTTATCTTTTGTTATTTTACCCGTATTTTTCCCTTCAGATAATTTAATAATACAAGAATTTTTAACATCAGAATTTACAAGCTATTTGTATTAAATTCCGAAATAGTCATGAAAAGGCTTTTAAAATTCATTTAATTTCTAATGTATAGATTATAATGATTTTAGTGATGAATTCTATAAAAATCAATAAAATATGTCAATATTTATATTATTTAAAATTTAAAATTATGGATTTTTATAAGATGGTATTTAAAATTAATTAATTTAATAAAAAATTAATTTAATAAAAAAATAATTTAATAAAAAAATAATTTAATAAAAAAATTTATTATTTTAAAATTTAAGAATTTTTCCATAAGGAATATAATTTAAAATTGCTTATATTAGTCAAATTATATTTATATTATTTAAAATTTAAAATTATAGATTTTTATAAGATAATATTTAAAATTAAATAATTTAATAAAAAAATAATTTAATAAAAAAATAATTTAATAAAAAAATAATTTAATAAAAAAATAATTTAATAAAAATTTTTTGTTGTTCAAAATTTAAGAACTTTTCCATAATGACTATATTTTGAATTTGTTTATTTTGAATTTGATTTTTGTAATTCCTATTTACATGTAATTTCTATTTACATAATATTTTTAAAAATAAATATGAATAACTTTATAAAAATAAATAATTTTATATAAAACCTTTAATTAATCTTTTAATGTCTTAGAACCGAATATAGTGAGTCAGAACCTTACTCTTTGTGATTTATAATGTGTCAATTATTATCAATTTCTGCTAAATTGCCTGTAAAATTTAATACTGAACTTGAAAAGTTTTTCTCTAATAGTATTACTCATAAGCATGGATGGGGGTATGCTGATTTTACTAAAGGTGATACATTTATTATGCACGAAATATTTCCAGCATATAAAAGTGAATTTATAGAAAAAATGTTATCTAAACCTTTTTATGTTCAAAATGCCCTTTTCCATATTAGATATGCAACCATTGGAACAATTGAACTTGAAAATTGCCATCCTTTAACATGTGATGATATTAACCATCAACAATGGACAATTGTACATAATGGCACTATTTTTAATTCTGAAGAAATTGATTCATTTTTTACTAAACAAAAGGGAACTACTGATAGTGAACGTTTATTACTTTATATAGTTGATAAAATCAACGAAGCCACATTAAAAGAAAATTTTCATTTAAGTGATAAATTCAAATTTAAGATAATTGAAGATATTATTAATAAGATTGCTTGTGGAAATAAGATAAATATTATTTTATATGATGGAAAATTTTTATATGTTCATGCAAACTCACGATCTGGAGGAGCTATTCTTGGGGAAGCTGGAAAGAATGATTTTCTTTATGAGCTTGATTTAAAAGAAGGAAAAGTTTTCTCAACTAAAGCCCTTGATAATAGAAACTGGATTCCAGTACAATTAAACACTTTATTAATATATAATAATGGAATTTTAGTGTATAAGGCTCATCCTCACGAATGTGAGTATATAGAATCCAAAGAAGATATTAAATATTTATACACTCATTTTTCACAGTTATAATATGGAGTTTGAAAATGGAACGCGAATATTTGTTAAATTTTTTGTATGATAAATATATTAAACCTACTGAGAATAAAAAAGAATTATATATTGGTATTGAGATAGAAATGCCAGTATTAAATCTTTCAAAAAAAGCTGTGGATTTTGATATTATTCATGATCTTAGCCAAAGATTCAAGGAAAAGTTTTCTTTTGATGTTGATAGTGTAGATGATAATAACAATACGAGTTCATTAATTCACAAAGTAACTGGTGATGTTCTCTCTTATGATTGTTCATATAATAATCTTGAGCTTTCTTTTGGTAAAGAACTTGATTTACATACTATAAAAAAAAGATTTGAAAAGTATTATAGTTTTATAAATGAATTTTTAAATTATAACAACCATACACTTACAGGAATGGGAATAAATCCATATAGGAAATATAATATTCATGAACCTATTGCTAATGGTAGATATAGAATGCTACATAGGCATCTTTCATCTTATAAAAAATATATAAATAATATTCCAATGTTTTTCCATTCCTATCCTGACTATGGAATGTTTTTAAGTGCTTCACAAGCACATTTTGATATAAATAAAGAAGATATTATAGATACAATTAATGCCTTCACCTTACTTGAACCAATTAAATCTATTTTATTCTCAAACTCACCATTAAATAATAATGAAGAGCTTTTATGTTCAAGGGATATGTTTTGGGAAAATAGTACTCATGGAATAAATCCACACAATATAGGAATGTTTCAAAAGATTCCAGAAAGTATTGAAGAGCTTATAGAATACTTTGCATCAACAAGCATATACTGTACAGAAAAGGATGGGAAATACATTAATTTTGAACCTATAAGTATAAGTGAATATTTTAGTAAGAAATGGATTGATGGAGAGTATTTTGATAAAGGTGAATATCATGATATTTCTTTCTCTCCAAGTGTTGAAGATTTTAATTATTTAAGAACATTTAAATTTGAAGAAATTACATTTAGAGGAACTATAGAGTTTAGAAGTGTTTGTTCACAACCTATTTGTGAGGCATTCACATCTCCAGCTTTTCATTTAGGGCTTTTTAATTCAATAGATAAACTGAATGAAATATTAACTAATGATAAAGTTATTTACAACCATGGATATGATGCCACTGAACTTAGAAAACTTTTTAACAAAAGAAAATTACCAGAATTTTTAGATAAAAATGCTTGTAAAGATTTAATAATAAAAATACTAAATTTATCACTTAAAGGACTTAATAAAAGAAAACTTGGTGAAGAAGTATACTTAAAACCTCTTTATAAGCGAGCTGAATCACTCACAAATCCAGCATCTGATTGGCTTGATAGACTTGATAATGGTGAGGATATAGAGGAAATTATTAAGGATTATGCAAGACTGTAATCACAATTTGGATTGAATTATGGTCTTATAAAATATATTTTCTAATTTCATTCCATTACATTTTCTAATTTCATCCCATTTTTTTTAATTTCATTCCATTACATTTTATAATTTTATTTTTCTAATTTCATCCATGTATATTTTCTAATTTCATTCCATTACATTTTCTAATTTCATTTTTCTAATTTCGTCCAGGTATATTTTCTAATTTCATTCCATTACATTTTCTAAATTATCTTTTTTATTTAATTTTTTAATTTTTAGATTATATTTATTATGGAGAAGTTCTTAAATTTTGAATAATAAATTTTTCATTATATTTTTTTCATTATATTATTTAATTTTAAATATTACTTTATAAAAACCTATAATTTTAAATTTTAAATATTATAAATATATTTTAATTTAATATAAATCACTTTAAATTAATACAAATCATTTAATTCAATATAAATCATTTTAAATTAATATAAATCATTTTAAATTAATACTTTTTAATATAGTGTATGAAATAATGTTTTTAAATGATGAAGTTTTTAAAAATGAAACATAATTATTAAATTTTTAATTAAAAAAATTATAGATATTATTTTTAAAAATGAAAAAATAGAAATTATTGTTTAAAAAATTAATTTAATCTTAATTTAAATTTTTAAAAAAATTAATTTTGATTATAATAAGTAAAAATTTGATTAATTTGATTATAATAAGCAATACATTTAATAAGTTTATTTATAAGCAATATATTAAATAATTAAATTAAAATTAACATTAAATTATTCAAAAATAGTCATTAAATTATTCAAAAATTTTCACATTTTTTGACACATATCATCATATTAAGGAAAACATTTATATATGAAAAAAATATAACAATAGTTATATTACTAAATTTTTTTAATTTGAGTATTTTTATTATTAATGAAAACAAATTTTTTTTAAATTTAATAAATTTAATTATATTTTTGTTGGTATATAAAGTATTCAAATTCTTAAAACTTATTAAATTATCATTAAAATAACCTATAATTAAATAATGATATTTTATAAAATTTAGTAAATATGACAAACTTTTAAAAAAAGATATTGAATTTTATTATCTTAAAAGTTAAAAAAGATATTGAATTTTATTATCTTAAAAGTTAAAAAGAAATATTTTATAAGTTAAATTAGCTTTTTAACTTAACTAAAAAAGTTTGATTCAAAATATCAAATGATATTAAAATATAAAATTGAAATACAAATGTTTATTCATAAAATATAAAAAATTATAATGCAATTAAAAAGTTATATTTTTTATTAGGAGACAAATACAATGAGTGAAGAAAATAAAAATTTAGGAGAAAGAACCTTAGAATTACATGCTGGTCAAGAAGAACCAGACCCAGTTACTGGTGCAAGAGCGGTGCCTATATACCAAACAACATCTTATGTTTTTAAAGACACTGATCAAGCTGCAAACTTGTTTGCACTTAAAGAATTTGGACAAATATATACAAGATTGACTAATCCAACGAACGATGTTTTTGAAAAAAGGATTGCAGCTATTGAAGGTGGAGTAGCTGGTCTTTCATTTTCATCAGGTGCTGCAGCTATTACAACATCTTTATTAAATCTATCCAGTCCTGGTGATGAATTTGTATCTGGAGATAATTTATATGGTGGAACGTATTCATTGTTTAATAATACTTTTCCAAGTTTAGCCAGAAAAGTTAACTTTGTTAATTCACAGGATTTAGATGCATATCAAGAAGCAATAACTTCTAAAACCAAGGCACTATTCGCTGAGTCATTGGGTAATCCAAAATTAGATGTTCCTGATTTTGAAGAACTTGCAAAAATAGCTCATGACAATGATATTCCATTTATTGTTGATAATACATCAGCTGTTAGTCTTGTAAGACCAATTGAATATGGTGCAGATATTATTGTTGATTCTGCAACAAAGTTTATTGGAGGGCATGGAACAACCTTAGGTGGAGTTATTGTTGATGCAGGTAATTTTGATTGGGCTAATGGTAAATTCCCAGAATTCACAACTCCAGATCCAGCATACAATGGTTTAGTATACACTGAAGCTTTTGGAAACTTAGCGTATATCCTTAAAGCACGTGGTTCTTTCTTAAGAGATGTAGGTCCAACACTCAGTCCATTTAATTCATTCCTATTATTACAAGGAGCTGAAACTTTATCTCTTAGATTAAAGCAACATAGTGAAAATGCTTTTGAAGTTGCAAAATTCTTAAAAGGTCATCCTTCTGTCTCATGGGTTAATTATCCTGGATTTGAAGATGATCCAGCTCATCCACTTGCAAAAAAATATTTAAAAGGTGGTTATGGAGCATTGGTAGGATTTGGAATTAAAGGTGGAATTGAAGAAGGTAAAAAATTCATAAATAGTGTTGAATTATTATCTCATTTAGCAAATATTGGTGATTCTAAATCATTAGTTATCCATCCTGCTTCAACAACACATTCCCAATTAAGTGTTGAAGAACAAGCAAGTACTGGAGTAACTCCTGATTTCGTTAGATTATCTATTGGAATTGAAAATGTGGATGATATTATTGCTGATATTGATCAAGCTTTAAATAAAGCCACAAATTAAATTATTTAAATTATACTGTAGGAAGTGATTATATGAGTGAAAATAGAATAGCTAATGACATAACTTTATCATTAAAAAAAATACATGGTAGATACCACAAAAGTGAAAATAGAATAGCTAATGACATAACCGAACTTGTGGGAAAAACTCCATTGGTTAAAATTAATAAATTAGCAAAGGATTTTGATGGTGAAATAATAGCTAAATTGGAATCTTTCAATCCATTAAGCAGTGTTAAAGATAGAATTGGTGCTGGAATGATTAATGCTGCTGAAAAAGAAGGAAAAATAAATAAAGACACGGTTTTAATTGAACCAACCAGTGGAAATACTGGTATTGCTCTTGCTTTTGTTGCAGCTGCAAGAGGATATAAATTAATTCTTACCATGCCCGAGACTATGTCCGCTGAAAGAAAGAAATTGTTAGCTATTTTTGGTGCTAAAATTGTTTTAACACCAGGACCTAAAGGAATGAGTGGAGCTGTAGCTAAAACAAATGAATTATTGGAACAAACAGAAAATTCTTATTCTGTAAGCCAATTTTCAAACCCTGTAAATGTAGAAACCCATTACAAAACAACAGCCCAAGAAATATTAAATGATACCAATGGAGATGTAGATATTTTAGTCTCTGGAGTAGGTACTGGTGGTACTGTAACTGGAGTTGCAAAAGCTATTAAAGAAAAAAATCCTAACTTTAAATCTGTAGCCGTTGAACCATCTGCATCACCTGTTTTATCTGGTGAATCTCCAGGACCACATAAGATCCAAGGAATTGGTGCTGGTTTCATTCCAGATATTTATGATTCACAGTATGTGGATGAAATCATTAAAGTGGATGATAAGGATGCTGCAGCAACAATGATAAAATTAGCTAAAGAAGAAGGAATTTTAGCTGGAATTTCATCTGGTGCAGCTACTTATGCAGGTCTACAACTTGCAAAAAGACCTGAAAATAAAGGTAAAAAAATTCTTGTAATTCTTCCAGATACTGGTGAAAGATACCTATCAATGGAATGGGTATTTGAAGATATTTACAAAGAATATAGTGATATATTATAATTATCACCTTTATTTTTTTAATATTTTTTTTCTTAAACACATTTTTGACTAAATTAATCATAAAGATTTAATCGTTATTGAAAAGTTTTTAAATTTTGAATTATAAATTTTTTTATTAAATTGTAGTCCTTATGGAAAGGTTTTTAAATTTTGAATTATAAATTTTTTTATTAACTTATTTAATTTTAAATATTACTTTATAAAAATCTATAATTTTAAGTTTTAAATAATATAAATCTATTTTAATTTATATAACAAATTTTAAATTAATATTTTTTAATAATATTTATTTTTAAATATTTATTTTTAAAAAAGCTATTTATTAATAACTTTATCAAAATCAATATAGTATTTTATTAATAACTTTATCAAAATCAATATATAGTGTTATAAAAAAAGTTTGTAATTAATCATTTATTTTAAATATCTTATTTTTAAAAAATTTAAATTAATATTAAATTAATTTTTTAAATAACAATTTTTATCTTTTTATTTTTAAAAATAATAATTATAATTTTTTTAATTAAAAATTTAATAATTATGTTTCATT
>JAITPS010000002.1 GCA_031289325.1 Candidatus Methanovirga meridionalis | reverse complement strand
GTAAAAGTTATGAAATTCATAACCGTGGATCACCTTTTAAAACAAGACATTACTCTTGTAAAAAGTGTGGTTTGAACTTTAGTGATTACACAGGAACTATTTTCCATAAAACTAAAGTTTCAATGAAAACTGCCCTCCTCCAAAATTAAATGGAGACATAGAGTTTGATGAAATTTACATTCCTGCTTACTGGAAAAGTTATTTTTAAAGTGGTTCATAATCTTTCAAAATATTTAATCAAGGAATTAATCTCTGAAAACTGTGAAAATACCATACAAATTTTTTCAGGTGATTATACAATATATAACAATTTAGAAAATCATGAAATGGTAACTGTCATAAAGTAGTAAATCATTCACAAAAAGAATATGCAAATGGTAATATTCATAACAATATATTAATAGTTTAAGAATCTGATAAAAATTAAAAAAATGTAATGAGTGAAATTATGGGAACTGAATTTTTAAAAATTGTAGGAGTTGATGAAGCCAAAGAAATTATTGAAAATCTTTTTAGAGAGAGTTATGAGATGAAATCAGAGAATGTTTCTATTGCAAATAGCTATAATAGAGTTATTTCTAAAAATATGGATGCTATATTTGATTTACCTCCATTTGATAAAGCATTGAAAGATGGTTATGCAATGAAAGCAGAAGATAGTTTTGGGGCAACTGAAGAAAATCCAAAGATTTTAAAATGTGTTGATAGTGTTAAAGCAGGATCATTCTCTAAAAAAACCATAAAAAATGGTGAATGTATTGAAATTAGTACTGGTGCTCCCATTCCAAATGGATCAGATGCTGTTATGATGGTTGAATTTAGTGAAAAGTTGGATGAATCAAATGATATAGCTATTTTGAAAAGTGTTCCACCGACTGAAGATATTGCTAAGAAAGGTTCAGATATTGAAAAAGGAAAATTACTATTAAAAAAAGGAACCATCTTAAATCCAATGAAAATTGGTCTTTTAAGTACTCAAGGAATAGCTGATCTTAGTGTTTTTAAAAAGCTAATTGTTAGTATAATATCAACTGGAAATGAGATATTAAGTACAAATGAAAAAATAGAGTACGGTAAAATATATGATGTCAACACAAATCTAATTAAAGGAGCTGTTTTATCTTCTGGTGGAATACCTATAATTAAAGGAATAGTTAAGGATGATTATAATCAATTAAAAGCTAAAATAATTGACTCATTAAAAAGCTCTGATATTGTAATTTGTTCTGGAGGAACTTCAGCTGGTGTTGGTGATGTGTTAAGAAATGTTATAGAAGAGCTTGGAGAAGTTTTAATTCATGGCATTGCATTTAAACCAGGAAAACCTACTTTAATAGGAAAAATCGATGGTAAAATTATTATTGGACTTCCAGGAAATCCAGTTTCAGCAATAATTGTTTATAATGTTTTTATAGATCAATACATTCGATTAATTTCTGGATTATCTGAAAAAGAATCTAATAAAAGAAAAAAATTTAAATTAGCAAAAAGAATTCACTCTGCAAAAGGTAGAATGGAATATCTTTTAATTGAAATTAAAAACAATGAAGCTTATCCCATATTAAAAGATTCTGGAGCAATAGCCTCATTATCTTATGCTGATGCTTATATAAAAATTCCAAAGTCAACTGAAATCATTGATGTAGGAGAAACTGTTGAAATTATTTTGTTATAAATACAAAGAAAAAAATAATATTTGAAGGTATAAATGTATTTTGATTAATACCAATCCTAATTAATCTGTTTATATCATTATTTTAAACTCATATCTTGAGAAATAAAGATTATAATGCCAGTGATTAATTATAAATCACTATCATTTAATAGTGTTTATTTTTAAAACAATTATTTATTAAGAACTTTATCAAGAATGCGATAATCACTTATTTCTAAATATCTTATTTCTAAATATCTTATTTCTAAATATCTTATTTCTAAATATCTTATTTCTAAATATCTTATTTCTAAATATCTTATTTCTAAATATCTTATTTCTAAAAATTTCAATTAAAATAAAATTAATTTTTAAAATAATAATTTTTATTTCTTTATTTTTAAAAATAATAATTATAATTTTTTTAATTAAAAATTTAATAATTATATTTCATTTTTAAAAACTTCTACTTAAAAACATTATTTCATATACTATAATATAAAATAAAAATATTATAACTAATAAAAATAAAATTTAAATAATAAAAATAAAGATTATATAATAAAAATTAAATTTAAATAATAAAAATAAAATTTAAATAATAAAAATAAAGATTATATAATAAAAATAAAATTTAAATAATAAAAATAAAATTTAAATAATAAAAATTAAATTTAAATAATAAAAATAAAGATTATATAATAAAAATAAAGATTATATAATAAAAATAAAATTTAAATAATAAAAACAAAATTTAAATAATAAAAACAAAATTTAAATAATAAAAACAAAATTTAAATAATAAAAACAAAATTTATTTTAAAATAAAAATGAGATTGTAAGAAGTTTATTTTAAAATAAATAAAATAATAAAATATAAAAAAAAATAATAAAAAAAATAATCAGTAAAAAAAAAAATAATAAAAAAATAATAAAAAAATAATAAAAAAATAATAAAAAAATAATAAAAAAATAATAAAAAAATTTAATATATACTCATTAGGATTATTTCAAGTGACAGAGAATTATATTAACTTAGTTTTTGAGGATGTAATATTATGGTAAATAAAAAAATAGCTATGGTAGGGACTCCATGTCAAATATTGGCTGCTTCTAAAATAGATTACTATGAAAAAGAAACTGGAGGATCACCAATAGATTTAAAAATTGGATTATTTTGCATGGAAAATTTTTCATACACTTATTTAAAAATGTTTTTAAAAGAAAAGAATATAGATTTAAAGGATGTTAATGAATTTAGAATCGAAAATAATAAATTTAAAGTCTTTTTAAATAATAGCATTCAAGAATTTTCTATTTCTCAAACAAATTCATTCAAACGAAAAAATTGTGATATCTGTACAGATTACACTTCAAATTTAGCAGATATTTCTGTTGGGTCAGTGGGTTCTCCTAAAGGATATTCAACTGTTATTGTTAGATCTAAAAAAGGAAATAAAATAATTCAAGAGTTAATATCTAATGGTAATGTATCAAAGAAAGATCTAAAAGAAAAGGCTTTAGATTTGCTTATTCGAATTTCTAATAAAAAAATAAACAATAACTTAGAAAATATTAAAAATAGAGAAAATAATTCTCATCCAGTCATCTATAAAAGGAAGGTTAGTGATGATGAAATTGCTCAATTATCTAATGAATGCCAATTTGATTGTTTAAATGGTGATGTTATTAAAGAAGGGGCTTGTGTTCTTTGTGGAGCTTGTGAATTTGTTTGTCCAATTGATATTATCCAAATTAATGAAAGAAAGCCTGTTAAAAAAGGAGATTGTAAGGAAGATTGTCATGCTTGTTATTATGCTTGTCCAAGAACATTTGCCACGGATAAAATACTTCCCAAATATTTGGATAATGAACCAATTGGAGAATACTTAGAAATATATTCTCTTAAATCAAATAAGAACATTGGTCAAGATGGTGGAATTGTTAGTGAAATTCTCTTATATTTATTAGATAAAGACTTAGTAGATGGTGTTTCCATTGTAAGTGAAGATGATACTAATCCATGGAAACCAATATCAAAACTTACAAGTAGTAGAGATGAAGTCTTGAAAGCTAAAGGAACTAAATATAGTACTGTTCCTATAGGATTTAAAGCATTGAAATAAGGGGGTTAGAATGAAGGATCCATTAGTCATTGGAAATAGAAAGTTCTTATCAAGATTTATTTTAGGGTCTGGAAAGTTTTCATTGGATATGACCTCTAAGGTCATGGAAGCATCTGGTGCTGAAATAGCAACAATAGCTATTCGAAGAGCAAATCAGGATGGTGAAGGGAATATTTTAGATTACATTCCTGAAAATCTTATACTTTTACCAAACACATCTGGAGCAAGGAATGCTGATGAGGCATTGCGATTAGGAAGATTAGCAAGAGAATTAGGTTGTGGTGACTTTATAAAAGTGGAGGTTATTAAAGACTCTAAATATCTACTTCCAGATAATTATGAAACAATAAAAGCAACTAAACTGCTTTATGATGAAGATTTTATACCTATGGTGTATATGATGCCTGATTTAAATGTGGCTAAGGATTTAGAAAAATCAGGAGCAGAGGCAGTGATGCCTCTTGCTGCACCAATTGGAAGCAATAAAGGATTACTTACAAAGGAATTTATAAAAATTCTTGTTAATGAGATTAATGTGCCTATTATTGTAGATGCAGGAATTGGATCTCCTTCACAAGCATGTGAAGCAATGGAAATGGGTGTTGATGCAATTATGGCGAATACAGCAATAGCTACAGCAAATAATATTGTTCAAATGGCTAAAGCATTTAAATTAGCTATTGAAGCAGGGCGATATGCTTATCTTGCTGGATTAGGAAGAGTTTTAAACTTAAAAGCTCAAGCTTCAAGTCCTTTAACTGGATTTTTAGATTAGAATTAAATTTAAATGGAGTTATTATGGAGTTTATAAATTCTGATATACTGAATAAAGTCCACGATGATCTGAAAAATTTTAATGCAAATGTTTACAACAAAACAGATGTTAAAAATACTTTATCAAAAGAAAGCTTGGATATTAATGATTTTGCAACATTATTATCTCCTGCAGCAGAAGACTTCATTGAAGAAATGGCTTATAAATCTAAAATAGAAACTTCAAAACAATTTGGAAATTCAATTTCTCTTTTTACTCCACTATACCTTAGTAACCACTGTGAAAATATTTGTACATATTGTGGATTCAACTTACAAAATAAAATTAAACGAGGAACTTTAAGTTTTAAGGAAATTGAAAATGAATTAAAAGCTATTTCAAAAACAGGTTTACAAGATATTTTACTTTTAACTGGTGAATCAAAGCTAACAAGTTTAGATTACATTGGTGAAGCTATTAAATTAGCAAGTAAATATTTTAATTTGGTTGGACTTGAAATATATCCAGTTGATGTTGATGACTACAAGTATTTGCATCTTTGTGGTGCAGACTATGTGTGTACATATCAGGAAACATATAATAGGAAACAATACAAGAAATTTCATTTAAATGGTCCTAAATCTAACTATGAATACAGATTTAACTCACAAGAAAGAGCCATTAAAGGAGGAATGAGAAAGGTTGCTTTCGGTTCATTACTTGGTTTAGGAGATTTTAGATCCGATGCTTTTGCAACTGGATTACATGGTCATTATATTCAAAGAAAATATCCTCAAAGTGAAATTTCTTTCTCATTTTTGAGATTAAGACCATTTATTCATCAAAACTCAGAATATAAAATGGATGTAAGTGAAAAACAGCTACTACAAATCATATTAGCTCAAAGGCTTTTCATGCCTTTTACAGATATTACACTTTCTACAAGAGAGAATTCCAAATTTAGAAACGGAGTTATAGGTATAGGAGTAAACAGAATATCTGCTGGAGTAAGTGTGGGTGTTGGTGGGCATGAAGGAAATTTAAAAGGAGATGAACAATTTGATATTCAGGATGACCGCTCTGTTAAAGAAATAAAAAATTTTCTTTATAAAAAAGGTCTCCAACCAGTCTTTAACAATCATGTTTATTTATAGTATACTTGTTAATTAAGAGAAAGTGTAAAAACAGTATTAAAGATTTTACAATGAAACATGACTTTTAATTGAAAATTTAAAGCTTTTGTTATTATATGATGAGTTTTAAGTTAATATTATGGTTTAAAACCAAATTTTTTGCACTTTAAATTTTTTAATTTTTATTAAAATATTCTAATTTTCAAAATTGTCCAAAAAAATTTATTATTTTATGTAGTTATTATTGAAAAGTTCTTAAATTTTGAAATGATAATTTTTTTATTAAATTATTTAATTTTAAATATTAATTTATGAAAACATATAATTTTAAATTTTAATTAATATGAATTTATTTTAATTAATATGAATT
>JAITPS010000026.1 GCA_031289325.1 Candidatus Methanovirga meridionalis | reverse complement strand
GTTTCAAATAAGTTGTTTAGTTTCAAATAAGTTGTTTAGTTTCAAATAAGTTGTTTAGTTTCAAATAAGTTGTTTAGTTTCAAATAAGTTGTTTAGTTTCAAATAAGTTGTTTAGTTTAAATATTAGTGTATAAAATCTATAATTTTAAATTTTAATTGATATAAATATATTTTAATTAATATAAATAATTTTAAATTAATATTTTTTAATAACATTTAATTTTAGAAAAAGTTATTTATTAAGAAGTTATTTATTAAGAAGTTATTTATTAAGAAGTTATTTATTAAGAAGTTATTTATTAAGAAGTTATTTATTAAGAAGTTATTTATTAAGAAGTTATTTATAAAAGTTCCATTTTTAATTTTAATCCAATTTTAAAAAAATAATTTTCTTAAGTTGATAGCATTGCAATTAATACAATTAAATTTTTTATATTATAAACATTAAAAATAATAATATAGATTTTTTGTATTAATAACTATTTATTTTAAAATTTAATAAATAATAATATTATCAAGATTAATAAAATATTATCAAGATTAATAAAATATTATCAAGATTAATAAAAAATAATTAAGATTAATAAAAAATAATTAAGATTAATAAAAAATAATTAAGATTAATAAAAAATAATTAAGATTAATAAAAAATAATACTTTTATCAGAAGGTGATGTAATGCCACAAAATAGATATAGATCTAGATCATATAAAAGAACTTTTAAAAGAACTCCTGGTGGAGTTACTGTTTTAAGATATAAAAAGAAAAAACCGAGTAAGCATTTATGTGCTGAGTGTGGTAAAGTTTTACATGGTGTTCCAAGAGGAAGACCTTATCAAATAAATAAGTTAGCAAAGTCTAAAAAAAGACCTAATAGACCATTTGGAGGATATTTATGCTCAGAATGCACAAGAAAAGTTTTTAAATCTGAGGCAAGAGCATAATGATTATTACTATTGGCGGATTAGCAGGTACTGGAACTACTACAACTGCAGATACATTGTCTAAAAAACTTAACATTCCTTTTATTTCTGCAGGAGACATTTTCAGACAAATGGCTAAAGAATCTAAAATGTCTATTTTAGATTTTGGTGAGTTTGCTGAGAATAATATTGATGTGGATATTGAAATAGATAGTAGACAGAAAAAATTAGCTGAAAACTCTGAAAATCTTATCTTAGAAGGAAGACTTTCAGCTTATTTTACTGAAGCTGATCTCAAAGTTTGGATGGTTACCCCCTTTGATGTTAGAGTTCAAAGAATCTGTGAAAGAGAATTTAAATCTTTTGATTTAGCATCTGAAGAAATTAAAATCCGTGAAGATAGTGAAGCTAAAAGATATTTAGAAATACATAAAATTGATATTAATAACTTAAATATATATGATTTAATATTAAATACTAACAGTTTTAATCCTGATAGTATAACTGAAATTATAAGTTCAACATTAAAGGTGATATAATGGCATCAATTGAAGTAGGAAGAGTTTGTGTTAAATCTGCTGGAAGAGAAGCAGGAGAAAAATGTGTAATAGTAAACATTGTTGATAAAAATTTTGTAGAAGTTGTAGGTAATTCTGTTAAGAATAGAAGATGTAATATAAATCATTTAGAACCTATTGATAAAACTTTAGAAGTTTCTGATGATTTAGAAATTGTTAAAAGATCTTTAGATACTTTATAATTGTAGTTTTCAAATTTAATCAATGATTCATATAATTAAATTTTTAATTTATATAATTGAATCGTTGATTTGTATTAGCTTGATAATTGGTGTTATACATGAAAATTTTAATAGTCTATTACTCAAGAACTAACGTTACAATGAATGTTGTGGATGAAGTTTCTAAGAAACTTAATTGCGATATTGAAAGAATTAATGATTTATCAAATCGTTCAGGTCTTTTAAACTATCTGAAATCAGGTTTTGAGGCAATTAGAAAAAATGAAACTAAAATAGAGTCTACAAAAAAGGATCCCTCTGATTATGATTTGGTGATAGTTGGAACACCAGTTTGGGCAGGTACTATGTCAAGTCCAATTTTAACATATTTAAATCAAAATATTGATAAAATTAAAAATTTAGGAGTTATTGTTACTTTTGGATCATCAGGATATGAGAGTACAATAAAAAATATAGAAAAGATTATCAATAAACAATCAATAGCATCATTAAAAATCTCAAAAAAAGATTTCAAATCATCATTTACCCATAAAGTCGATGAATTTGTAAACAAAATTGAAAAAATTTAAAAATTTAAAAAATTTAGATAATTTTAAAGATTTTCCTTTTTGGTTTAACTTCTTACTTAAACCTAATACTTCTATAGTCTTAATGGAAAAGTCCTTAAATTTTGAAATGATAATTTTTTTATTAAATTATTTATTTTTTTATTAAATTATTTATTTTTTTATTAACTTATTTAATTTTAAATATTATTTCATGAAAATCCATAATTTTAAATTTTAAATATAATTTTAAATTTTAAATAATATAAATTTATTTTAATTATAGTGTTATAAAAAAAAGTTTGTAATTAATCATTTATTTTAAATATCTTATTGTTGAAAATTTATTTTCAACTTAGGAGAATTTATTCACCTGTTTAAAAATTTTAAATTAATATTAAATTAATTTTTTAAATAACAA
>JAITPS010000261.1 GCA_031289325.1 Candidatus Methanovirga meridionalis | reverse complement strand
TATTTAAAATTTATTTATATTATTTAAAATTTATTTATATTATTTAAAATTTATTTATATTATTTAAAATTTATTTATATTATTTAAAATTTATTTATATTATTTAAAATTTATTTATGTTAATTAAAATTTATTTATATTAATTAAAATTTAAAATAATGGATTTTAATGAAGTAATATTTAAAATTAAATATATTGAATTCTATAAAGTTCTTAATAAATAATTTATCAAAATCACCATAATTTTTTATTTGTGAAAATCCATCATCTTTTTAGAGTGTTGATAAGAACTAAAATTTAATATCTAAAATTTCACTTATATGATTGATCAGATGTGTTGCTTTACTTTTTAGTTCATTTGACATGTATTCGTTTTGTTCCAAAGTTAAAACACTTATATCTGCTTCCTTCAATGCTAATACATCATTAGGTCCATTACCAACCATCATCACCTTATAATTTTCTTTTTTTAGTTGTCTAACAATGGTTTGTTTCATTTTTGTATTTGCGGTTGTAAAAATGTTCTCGTAAGGTATCTTTATTATTTTTCCAATTTCATATAATGATTCAGATCTATCTCCTGAAGCTATAAATGATTGAATACCTCGTTTTTTTAATGTTTCTATTACAAATGAAACATTAGGAAATATTTTGCCTCCAGCTGCAATTACATGAGTTATTTTATTGTTTAATTCATCAAATATAAATGCTGATCCACTACAAACTTCTATAGACTCATTTTTACTATTTAAATCTTGAGCAACTTCTTGAAATTCTTTTAATAATGTATTATCTTCTTTTAAATGTTTTATAATTTCTGCTTCTGTAATTTTTGATATAGAATAGCTAATATCTACATTAACATCATATTTCTTTAAAAAGTCGTAGAATTTCATATTTCCATCAGCATTCATTAAACAACTTTTTGTATCAATTTGTAATACAACAAGTGCTAAGTTTGCTAATGTATCTATAGTTTCTAAGGTGCTTTTTTCATTTTCAATTTTATCAGTGATAAGATTTTTCACTGATCGACATCTTTTAATTAATGTTCCAGCAACATCAAAAACAACAGCTTTTTTCATTTTATCTTAACCCCATTCATAACATATTTATATTATCAGTAGTTCGTAAAGTGTTTTTTATATTTTTGTTTTTTAGTAGTTTTTAGTTTTATATTTTTGGGATTTTCTTTTTTTATTGGTTAGTTTTTTTTTATGCTTTATGATTTTGTTTTAGTTTCATACTTAATTGGGATTTTGTTGTGATTTTTTGTGGTTTTATTGTGATTGTTTTATGATTTTTTTGTGAAAGTGTTGATTTTTTTAGATTGTTATTTTAAAGGAATGAATAGCTTAATCTTCATAATAAAAAAACCTCAAGCAACAAGTGCATATACATGACGAGGATAAGCTGGATAACAACGATTTATCTCACCTAAACTATTTAACCGAAGTCCATTTTCAATTATTGTTCTGTTAAACTCATCAATAACTAAATTAGTATTTTTTAAATCACCACAATCAAAAACATAAACTTGATTATCATTTAATCTCTCTTTCAAATCCGAAACATTTATATTATTATTCCAAATAATAAAATCATTCTCCATTAAATGAAAACTAGTTTTAAACTTACCAACCATGAATCCAGGACCAAGATATACAATCGTATCATTAACAGTTAGATTACTTATAGAATTCTTAAACTGTAAATCCGTCATAAACTCATAATTTTTACAATCAACAAAATAAAGGCTGTTCACAAATCCAACAAATATTAAAACAATTAAAACTGGAATAAAAATCTTCTTCTTTGAATAAGATCTACTTAAGAGAACTGAAAATGAGAACCAAAAACAAACCAACACCAACAACAAATACCTTTCATTAAATATGGGTTTAACTAAAACAGAAAATATCAATCCAAAAAATAAAACACCAACAAACAAAGCAAAACCATAATCAACAGCCATTATTCTTTTTCTTTTAAATAATATAACCATTAAAAACACTAATACTACTATAAACAAGATTAATCCATAAATATTCAAGCTATTATGATTAAGAACATCAGTTATAGGTGAAAACATGAATCCAACAATACCAAATACAACTGTAAATGATGGAACACCCAATTCAGAACCATAAAAATATTTACTCGAAGAAAAAAAATAAATCCAAGGACAATAAACCAATAAAGTAGCAATAAAAGACAACACCCAACTCTTAAAAAATTCCCAATTACCCCTAACTATATGAATAAATAAGAATAAAAATAGGAAACCAACAGCTATCACCCCATAATAATGAGTGTAAGCAGCTAATAAACCAAACACAGTGAAAATAATCCAATTCTTTTTATTAGGCTTCTTAATAATCTCACAACAATAATAAAAACTTAAAAACATGAAAAACATGACATAAGAATACATTCTAATCTGAGTAAAATAATATAAGATCTTTGACATGCTAACAAGTGAAAATAAGAAAATTCCAACAGTTAACCAATCAAAATCTTTTCTAATCTTAATAAAACTAAAACAAATCAATAAAATTAATGGAATAACTGAAAATACCTTAGCTAAAATAATACTAACAGACAGAGAGGATGAAAAACACATTAAAAAAAGTTTTAAAAGAAAATAATACAATGGTGGATGAACATCAGCAGCAGTAGCAAGTATTATCTCTTCAAAAGAATATGAAACCAAATGAAATGTGAATTCCTCATCTTGAGAAAAAAAAGCTTGATTAACACCAGAAACTAATAAAATAATCAATAAAACAATACTAAAAACAGATAAAAAAACACCCAAAGATTTTTTAAACATCTGAAAGACCACTCAAAAATTTGCGAAAAAATATCAGGACAACTTAAAAAATTAAGTTCATAATACGAATTTTTTAAAACATCTGAAGTTTCAAAACTTTCCTTTACTTCAAATGTTACAAAAAATTCACATTAATGGTTGTTTATGCTATTAAGGATAGCTGATCAAGGATAGTTGGTCTTTAAAAACATATTCTGAAACTATAACTGTTAATAAACTTAATACAAATATTAATTTATGCAATATTCCTAAACCCCTAAGAAAAGAAAACCCTTTCAAAAAAATAAAAACAAATTGAGTAAATTAATTACTCAATATCAAAAAAAATACAAATTAAGCATATAGACGTTGCCAGTCGTTTGGAGCAGCTACCTTCTGAATTAAAGATTTAGAAGCTCTATAAGGATTAAAATGGACAAAATTACTACCATTCTCACCTAAGAGAACATCAATATAACCCTGAGCAGTGAATTGAACTCCATCTGCTACACTTCCAGAATAAACAGTGATAGGTGACTCAACTATAGTATATGTATAACCAGCATTCCTAATAGCATTTATAGCTGAAAGCCAAAGGAGTTCATTTCCCGCGGAAGGAACATATTCACCCGCAACCAATACATCAACTGGAGTAGAATCATATATCAAAGATAATTGATTTGATATTGCTGTCAAACCAGCTGTACCTGTTGCAGCACTTACTGCACTTACATTTGTTGCTAAACCAGCAGCTAACACGCATATTAAAAATATGCTAAACAATTTTTTCATTATTTATTTACCTCCTATTTTAAAAAAAAACTATTTTATATATAAAATAATTAATGCACTTAATAAAAAATATTTTATTTATTTATATAATTTTATATAATGCAAAAATTAAGTGTATGAAAAATTATTTTGTAATTGAAAAGTATCTTTTACAAAAATATCTTCATACAATAATATAATTGAATCTTCATAGTATATAAATGATTCGGTTTTAAAAACTTTATTAAAAATTGTTAATTATTCTTTATTTAAATAAATAATAGTTGAAAGGAATTATTTAAAATAATGGATTATTAAAATGTCTTAATTTGAAATTATTCCAACTTTTTCATCCAATATTCAATTTAATGATTAAATAAATGTTTAAACAATAAAAAAACTTTGAAATATTGAATTATAATAATTTAAACTAAAAATAATGGTTTATTTAATGATTTAAGAATCTTAAAAATTTGGAGGATGAAACTTTCAAAATTTATTTTTAATTCAAAAATTTTTTAATGGATATACAATAACACTGCTGTCAATCTGAAAATTATTTCTTTTTTAAATTGTTTATATCTTACAAAATAATAATAACTATAATTTTATCAGTATTTAAATATTTTTAACTCAATTTAATTGATAATCATACATTTTACACATATTTTTACATTATTAGCAGTGATTTAATCCTTAACTGACTTTTAAGTATTTATTCGACATTTTTTATGATAATATCTTAATTTTTAATCTTATTTTATTTCATATCAATTAAATTGTTCTTTATTTTAGAATTTATACTCAATCTCTCTTTTTCACTTTATAGTCAATCTCTCTTTTTCACTTTATAGTCAATCTCTCTTTTTCACTTTATACTCAATCTCTCTTTTTCACTTTATACTCAATCTCTCTTTTTCACTTTATTATCAATCTTTTTTTTCTGAGGTTGTCTTTTTAGAATCTTGATTCATGGAATTTAACCCATAAAATAAGCCAATATTCCTATAATTTAAGTTACAAATTTTAGTATACTCTTTCCATCCCATATTCATCTTTTAAATATTCTTAAACCACTATTAAAATTATTTAATCTTCATTCATATAATTTATGGTTAAACACATTATTTGTTATAGTTTTAAGGATTTATATCCGAAAATGAAGATTTTATATACTTCAACAATAAATATAGTGGATGGTGATTTTATAATACTAAGTTGTAGTGAAAATGCTTTGGATTTATTTAAGTTTAATGGTTCTTATAAAACTGTTGATTTTGGAAGAGTGAAACCAAATTATTTTAGGCAGGATAATCCTTTGAATTTTGAAGAATTGTTTTATTTTTAAAGAATTGTTATTTTTAAATAATAATATTTATAATACATAATTTTTTAAAGCATTTTAAGGAATTTATAAGATCAATGCAACATTAAAAAAGGTCTTTTACTTAATATATACATTTGAATAAAAGTTGGAAAATTAATTTATCCGTGAATTATTCACAGCTCCATTTGTTTTTATAAATTTAATATTGTATTAAAAATATATTAATATTGTCTTTAAGTTTATAAATAAGAAAAAATACTTTTACTACTATCTATTATAGTTAATTAAATATTGCTAATTAAATATTTAATAGTTTAGATTTCTTAATTAGTATAATTGATGTTATACAATTATGTTGTTAATGATTTAGTAGAAGTATTTTCAACACCTAAACAATAGAAAATAATTTATTAAGCAATGTAAAAAGTGATTAAAATTTTACAATCATTTTTAATTAAACATATAGATTAATTTTTTTAAATAGATATTTAGTTAAATTAATAACTATTTAGTTAAATTTAAAATTTTTGATAAAGGAGTTGGAATAAAATGGATTTTACAATTAAAAATAAGGATTCAAGAGGAAGAATTGGTGTTTTCAAAACAGCACATGGGCTTGTTAGAACACCTAATTTAATGCCTGTTATACATCCAGGAAAGCAAGTAGTTGATATTAGTAAGTTTGGTGCGGATATTGTAATTACTAATGCATACATTATTTATAAAGATGAAGAATTAAAAAGTAAAGCTTTAAATAATGGGGTTCATGATTTAATTAATTTTGATGGGAGTGTGATGACGGATTCTGGATCTTATCAATTATCAGTCTATGGGGATCTTGAAGTAAGTAATCAAGAAATAATTGAATTTCAAGAAACAATGAAAACAGACATTGGAACATCATTAGATATTCCAACAGCCCCATATTCAACAAGGACTAAAGCAGAAAAAGATTTGGAAATTACATTAAAAAATGCTAAAGAAGCAAAAAAAATTAGGGACAATGGAAAAATGAATATGTTACTTAATTCTGTGGTACAAGGTTCAACATTTCTTGATTTAAGATCTAAATCTGCAAGAGATCTTTCTACTTTAGATTGTGATATATATCCTATTGGAGCTATTGTTCCATTAATGGAATCGTATCATTATAGTGCTTTAGTGGATGTAGTAATGAATTCTGTATCTAATTTACCAGATTCTAAACCACGACACTTAATGGGTGCTGGACATCCTATGTTATTTGCTTTAGCTGTTGCAATGGGATGTGATTTATTTGATTCTGCAGCTTACATATTATATGCTGAAAATGATAGATTTTTAACCACAAGAGGAAGTTATAAACTTGAAAATTTACATGAAATGCCATGTTCTTGTGAAATTTGTAATAAATACACACCTGATGATTTAAGAGCAATGGATAAAAAAGAAAGAACAAAGTTAATAGCTGAACATAATTTATATGTTAGTTTTGCAGAAATTAGAGTTATAAGACAAGCAATTATGGATGGAAATCTTAGTGAACTTGTTGAAGAAAGGTCAAGAGTACATCCAATGTTATTGGATGCATATAGAAAATTTGGAGATTATTCAAATAACTTGGAAGTGTATGATCCAAGAGTTAAAAAATCAGCATTTTTCTATACAGGCTCTGAATCTTTAAAAAGACCAGAAGTAACAAGACATTTAATGAAGTTAAATGAGATGGATAAAAAAAGAGATTTAGCTATTTTATCAGATTATAAAAAACCATATTCCAACAATATTCCTGATAAATTAGGAAGTTTCTATGTTTATGGGGAAGAAATGCAAATAGATTTAAATAAGACAGATTTTATGGTTGCTGATATCCCATTTTGCTTGGTTCCTCTAAATATTGATGAAGCATATCCTTTATCTCAACATGAATCTCCTAAGATAAAAGATCTTGATGCGATTGAATTTGTTAAAAATTTTTTATTAGATTTTATTGATAACTATTCACAAATATTAATCCATTCTCATGTTGTTGAAGAATATCAATTAGATTTATATAGAATACATCCTCAGTCCGATATTATTAGTTTTAAAGTCAATGACCAAGATAAAATAAAAGCAATTGCTGATTATCAGTTTGGAAATGGTGCAGGAGAGGCTTTATTCAATGGAGAAACTAAAATTGAAAAAAGTAAGAAAACTGGAAAAATTAGACACATTTACTGTGATGATGAACTTATAGCAAATATGAGAGCTTCGGATTCTTATTTTGTTCTTGCAAAAGAGGGTGCAAGAAGATTACATAAAAATATTGAGTTTCCTAAAAACAGAGTAATTGTAAATGCTGATTGTGAACCCTTTTCCCGTGAAGGAAAAACAGTATTTTCAAAGTTTGTGATAGATGGCGATCCAAATATCCGTGCTAAAGATGAGGTTTTAATTGTTAATGAAAATGATGATTTATTAGCTTTTGGTAAATCATTACTTAATTATAATGAAATCATGAATTTCAATGTAGGACAAGCTATTAAAAATAGAAAGGGATTTCTTTAAATATCTCTTCTAATATTTTTTTTAAGAGGATCTTCCATAACTTTTAATGATAGTTATAGAAATGTAAAAAATGGTTTGTAATTAATCATTATTTTTAAATATCTTACTCATGAAAATTTATTTTCAACTTAAGAGAATTTATTCACTTGTTTAAGAGTTTTGAATTAACATTAAGTTAATTTTTTAAATAATAATTTTTATTTTTTTATTGTTGAAAATTTATTTTCAAATTATATCATGTTGATTCTCAATCAATAACTATGCTCACCAAAATAAGTAGCAAAACAAGAGCCATCACAGAGAACATATATTAAAAGAATAGCTATTAACTTTTTAAGTATGAATTAAACCTCCAAAACTCGAATTTAAAACAAAACCTAATAACACTACAAAAATAATGATAATAGAACCAAACATCCATTTAAAAGTATCAAGATGCTTATCAATATTATTAAATTGCTTATCAAGACCTTCAAACTGTTTATCAACACTCTCAAATTGTTTATCAACACCCTTAAACTGATTATCAATACTATCAAACCGAACAGTATGCTTAGCAGACTCAACACGCAGATATTCTAAATCATTATAGATATGCTCTAAATGATTATTCTCAATTTTATCAAATCTTTTATTCAATTCCTTATAATCATCTTTCAACTCATCTAATTTACTTAAAATTAAATCCTCAGAATTCATTAAATATACACCTCCAACCTAACAACACAACAAACAAAAATAGCTAATAAATTATCATTTCATAGCATATAAAATTTTCGTATTTTTTTGTTGAAAATTTATTTTCAACTTATGAGAATTTACTCACATGCTTAAAAATAATATTATAATTTTTTTAAAATTATTAAAATAGTTTAAAGGTTTAACATCTATAAATTAACAGGTAAATAAGTAGTATCAGCCACATGTCCATTAACACTATTACATAACTCCCAATGCACAAAACCATTATGTTGATTCTCAATCAACAACTATGCTCACCAAAATAAGTAGCAGAACAAGAGTCAGCACAGAGAACAGCTATTAAAAGAATAGCTATTAACTTTTTAAGTATGAATTAAACCTCCAAAACTCGAATTTAAAACAAAACCTAATAACACCACAAAAATAATGATAATAGAACCAAACATCCATTTAAAAGTATCAAGATGCTTATCAATATTATTAAATTGCTTATCAAGACCTTCAAACTGTTTATCAACAGCTTCAAATTGTTTATCAACACCTTCAAACTGCTTATCAATACTATCAAACCGAACAGTATGCTTAGCAGATTCAACACGTAGATATTCTAAATCATTATAGATATGCTCTAAATGATTATTCTCAATTCTATCCAAACGAGAATTAAGTTTTTTTAATTCAGCCATTATATCCTCATTATCAACCAAATTAAACACCCCCTAAATAAATTAAACATTTCCTTCAATAATCACGATCAAAATTTTCATGATAATCATATAATTATTATTACCATTTCATAGTATATAAAATTTTCGTATTTTTTTATTGATAATTATTAAATTCAAGGTGTCTGAAAAGTATAAAAAATTAATGGAATTTCCATGATTATTTAGTATAATTCACAGTTAAATATCATATATTTTTCAAAAGTACAAATTTTTTTGAAAGATAATTCTTAAAATAAAGTTTCATGATCTTCAAATTAAAGAATAACAGTTTTTAAACAATTAAAATTCAAAGTAAAATTCTTAGTTGATGCAAATAGCTTTAATTTTAAATTCAGAAGATTTAAAAATGTTTATTTTAATTAAATAGAATTCAAATTTTAATTTACATTGTATTGATTCTATTTAAAAATTTGGAAGTATTAAAGTTATAATTTTGAATTTAAATAAATTATCTATTGTACTTTTCAAAATTATCATGAAATAGTTCTTAAAATAAGTTAAACATCA
>JAITPS010000260.1 GCA_031289325.1 Candidatus Methanovirga meridionalis | reverse complement strand
AATTTATTTATTTTATTTAAAATTTATTTATTTTATTTAAAATTTATTTATTTTATTTAAAATTTATTTATTTTATTTAAAATTTATTTATTTTATTTAAAATTTAAAGTTATGGTTTTTTATAAATTAATATTTAAAATTAAATAATTTAATAAAAAAATATTATCCTTCAAAATTTATTATCATATAATCAAAGTATTTATAGTTTTAAAACATAATTGTTTAGTATGTATATATGTTTGGAAGGTATTGATGGAGCTGGTAAATCAACACAATTAAATTATGTTGGTGAATGGTTGATTGAATCAGGTTTTAAAGTTAGGAAAGTTTGTGAACCAACTAACTCCGATGTAGGAAAACTTTTACGAAAATTACTTAAAAGTCCTGATGCTAATCGTGAAGATATGCAAAAGGTTTTTGGTTTACTTTTTGCAGCTGATAGATTAATTCTTAAGAATGAATTAGAAAAATATGAAGAAAATAATGAGATTATAATTAGTGATAGATCTTTCTACTCCAGTTTAGCATATCAAATTCATCAAGATTGGATTAATTCTCTTAATAAATATGCTAAAAAACCAGATTTAGTGATTTTAATAGATATTACTCCTGATTTAGCAATGAAAAGATGTTTAAAAGATGATACTTTTGAAAATAAGTCTTTTTTAAATGATGTTAGAGAAAATTATCTAAAATTATTATCTAAAAATGAAAATTTCAGGAAAGTTGATGGTTCAAATGGAGAAAATAAAGTTAAATCAGATATAAAAAAAGCAATTGCTCCATTGTTAGGTATTTGTATTGGTGGAATTAGATAGCTATAGTGATGTAAAATAGTTTGTAATTATTTGTTAGTCTTCAAAATCATAATTAATATTAATTTTTTTATAAGTAATATTTATATATGATTTTATATATAGTAATTTTGATAAAATTCTTAATGAATAACTTATTTAAAAATGAATGACTTATTTAAAAATAAATATTATTAAAATATATTTATTTAAAATTAATTATATTAATTAAAATAAGTTTATATTATTTGAAATTTAATATTATAGATATTTATAAGTTAATATTTAATATTATAGATTTTTATAAATTAATATTTAAAATTAAATAATTTAATAAAAAAATTATTATTTTAAAATTTAAGAACTTTTTCATAATTACTATAAATTTATATTATTTAAAATTTAATATTATGGGTTTTATAAATTTATATTATTTAAAATTTAATATTATGGGTTTTATAAATTTATATTATTTGAAATTTAATATTATGGATTTTTATAGATTATTATTATTTAAAATTCAATATTATTAAATTTTATTAATTTAAAATCAATTATATTAATTAAAATAAGTTTATATTATTTGAAATTTAATATTATAGATATTTATAAGTTAATATTTAATATTATGGATTTTTATAAATTAATATTTAAAATTAAATAATTTAATAAAAAATTATTATTTTAAAATTTAAGAACTTTTTCATAATTACTATAAGTTTATATTATTTAAAATTTAATATTATAGATTTTTATAAATTAATATTTAAAATTAAATAATTTAATAAAAAAATAAAAAGATTATCATCCAAAATTTAAGATCTTTTCCAAAAGGACTACACTATACCAAAATGACTACATATACCAAAATGACTACACTATAAATTTCAATCTAATCTCATTTAAAAAGTTAATTAAAAGTTAAATTTAAGAAAATAATCAAAAAAACAATCCATATAATTATTAATTAATTTGAAATTTTAACATGAAAATTTTTTGTAAAACACTGTAAATAATCAAAAAACATTCATAAAAGAAAATAAAAAGAGAATAATAATAATTAAATATTTTTTATAAAATAAATTGTGATACAATGACTTCAACAAATAAAACAAACACTCCATTGAGTAAGTTTGAGGAATTTTTCTCAACAAAGTATAAAGATGATCTTTTCAAGGTCTTAGAACAGTATCCTGATGATAGATCATTGGTAGTTGATTATTTAGAATTAGAATTATTTGATCCTGATTTAGCAGATCTTTTAATTGAAAAACCTGAGGATGTATTAGATGCTTCTGAGAAAGCTATTAAAAACATAGACCCTTTAATGAGTGGTGCTGACTTAAATATAAGATTAGAGAATTTAACGAATAATATTCTTCTAAAAAAACTTTTAAGCAAATATATTGGAAAATTTATCTCTGTTGATGGTATTGTTAGAAAAACAGATGAAATCAGACCAAGAATAGAAACTGGAGTATTTGAATGTAGAGGATGTTTAAGACTTCATGAGGTTGAACAAACTAATAGTAATCTTGTTACTGAACCAAGTTTATGTAGTGAATGTGGTGGTAGATCATTTAGACTTTTACAAGAAGAATCTAAATATATTGACACTCAAACTGCAAGAATACAGGAACCATTAGAAAACTTATCTGGAGGAACAGAACCTAAACAAATTTTAATTATCTTAGAAGATGATTTAGTTGATGAATTAAATCCTGGAGATAATGTTCGAATAACTGGAACATTAAAAACCTTTAGAGAAGAGAAAAGTAGAAAATTTAAGAATTATATCTATGCTAATCATATAGAACAACTTGAACAAGAGTTTGAAGAACTTCAGCTTAATATAGAGGATGAAGAGAAAATAATTGAATTATCACAAGACTCCCACATATACGATAAAATTATTAAATCTACTGCCCCATCTATTAAAGGATTTAGGGATATTAAAGAAGCTATTGCTTTACAATTATTTGGTGGAACTCCTAAAGAACTTGAGGATAAGACAAGGTTAAGGGGAGATATACATATTTTAATAGTTGGAGATCCTGGTATGGGTAAATCTCAGATGTTAAAATATGTTTCAAAACTTGCACCAAGAAGTATATATACGAGTGGTAAAGGAACAAGTGGAGCAGGATTAACAGCCGCAGCTGTTAGAGATGAGCTTGGTGGATGGTCATTAGAAGCAGGAGCACTTGTTCTTGGTGATATGGGTAATGTTTGTGTTGATGAATTAGATAAAATGCGTCCAGAAGATAGATCAGCACTTCATGAAGCACTTGAACAACAAACCATAAGTATTGCAAAAGCAGGGATCATGGCAACATTAAATTCAAGATGTTCGGTTCTTGCAGCTGCAAATCCTAAGTTTGGAAGGTTTGATAGATATAAATCAGTAGCCGAACAAATAAATTTACCTTCACCTATTTTATCTCGTTTTGATTTAACCTTTATTTTAGAGGATAAACCAAACATTGAAAATGATAGAGAATTAGCTCAACATATACTTAAAATTCATCAATCAGATTCTATTACCTATGATATTGAACCAGAACTTTTAAGAAAATACATTGCTTATGCAAGAAAAAATATTAAACCTGTTTTAACTGAGGAAGCTATGAAAGTTCTTGAAGAATTTTATGTTGCAATGAGAAGTAGTACGATTGATGAGGAATCTCCTGTAGCTATTACAGCAAGACAGTTAGAAGCTGTAATACGTTTGGCTGAAGCATCTGCAAAAGTTAAACTCAGAAATGAAGTTCTTGCAGAAGATGCAAGAAAAGCTGTTCAACTTCAACAAACATGTCTTAGAGAGGTAGGTGTTGATCCTGAAACTGGAAAAATAGATATTGACATAGTTGAAGGAAGACCACCTAAATCAGAAAGAGATAAACTTCAAAAAGTCGTAGAAGAAATTAAAGAACTTCAAGATGAATATAATGGTAAAGCTCCTGTTAGTATCCTAACAACTAACCTAATAGATCAATATGATATTAGTGAGGAAAAAATTAAAGAAATGATAAAACAACTTAAAAATAAGGGAGCAATTTATGAACCGTCATCTGGTCATCTAAAGCTGGTTTAAAATCATCTAATGTGGTTTAAATATTATATTAATAGTTATAATATAGTTATAATATAGTTATAATAGTTATAATAATTATATTGTATGCTAAAAATTAGCATAAAATAATTTAAGTTTAATGATAAATTGAAAATTTAATATATAATGAAAAACAAACATATAATGTTACAAAAGATGTATTAAATTATTATTTATATATATACTGGTATTATTAAATTATTATTTAAAAAGGTACTATTAAATTATTATTATAAAAAGGTACTATTAAATTATTACTATAAGAATATATTATTAAATTACTATATAATAAATTAATTAAATTATCATAATGTTCATTGGAATATTTTTAATTTGGAATTATTTTTAATTTGGAATTATTTTTAATAATTACCTTTTAAATTATAACATTTTTTAAATTATTTAATTAAATTATAGTAAATATTCAAATTAAATTTATTAAAATTTTTATTGATTTATTGATATTCAATTTAAATTAATATATTGATTTAATGATATTCAATTTAAATTAATAAAATAAATTATTATAAAATCAATATCTAAAATTAGAAATATTTTTATTAAAAATTAAGTAATAATTAAAAATGTATTTTATTATTAAAAATGTATTTTATTAAAAAATAATTTTATTAATGTAGTCATTGTGTAAAAGTTCTTCAATTTTAAAATAATAATTTTTTTATTAAATTATTTAATTTTAAATATTACATAATGAAAATCCATAATTTTAGATTTTAAATAATATTAATATATTTTAATTAATATAAATAATTTTAAATTAATTTTTTTTAATAATATTTAATTTTAAAAAAAGTTATTTATTAAGAACTTTACCAAAGCCACTATAATTTTATCAAATAAAAAAATAATTTTATCAAATAAAAAAATAATTTTATCAAATAAAAAAATAATTTTATCAAATAAAAAAATAATTTTATCAAATAAAAAATAATTTTATCAAAAATTAATAATTATTTTATTAGTATTCAATCAACAATCAAATTAGGTGAAGATAAGATGGAAAAATATGAAGATTTATTAACAAGAGCAATTGATCAATTACCTCCTGAAATTTTTGAAACAAAAAGATTTAATGTTCCAAAAGTATATTCCGATATACAAGGAAATAGAACTTTTATTAAAAACTTTAAAGAAATATCTGAAAAATTAAATAGAGATTCCCAGCATGTTTTAAAATTTTTGTTAAGAGAATTAGGTACTGCAGGTAATATAGAAGGTAGTAGAGCTATTTTACAAGGTAAATTTAATTACTATTTAATAAATGAAAAAGTTGAAGAGTATATTCAAAAATTTATCTACTGTCAAGAATGTAATAGACCAGATACACAAATTATAAGAGAAGGAAGAATATTCATACTTAAATGTTCAGCATGTGGTGCTAAATCTCCTCTTAAAACTTTATAATATATTTAATCTTTAATTAATATGGGATGATAGTAGTTAAATATGGTGTAATAATATTTAATAAGAAAATTAGGTTCATGCACATGACATATCATTTATATGCTATAAATATGTGTAACAATATGAGATGAGGGCATGAAAAATCAATTGAGAAAAAAGATAATAGTAATACTCATAATATCTTGCATTTCTTTCGCCCTGTTGAATGAAATCGTTGCGAATCCTAATGAGTTTCAAGAGTGTACATCAGTCCTAATGCAAATTAATTCAACGAGCTATATTTCAGCTTATAGAAGAGATGAAACCCATCCTCTTGATTTAATGTTAGAAAAAACAAACACATCTAATATAGAATCTTTGAAAGAATTTGTCCCATTAGATAATGAATCAAAAAACGAATATTTCATACATACATTGGTTTTTGCTAATGGTTGGTATCTTGCAATTGGAGGTGTTGAAACTCCAGAACAAATTGGAAAATTGAAAAATATTACTGGAGATGTTATCCATGAAAATAGTTTCAGTCCCGTAAATATTCAAAGGATAGAAAAGATAATAGATGAGGTAGAGATTTGCCATTATCTTCTCAAATCTCCTGATGGAAATTTAATAGCTTATATGCGACATGAAGATAATAGAAAAAATTTGAGTCTAAAACTCGCAAACAAACAATATATTGTGGTTCCAAATGGTCCAAGCTATTTTGAAACTGGAATTTTCAATGATACTATTTTTTCTGTTGATCCATGCATTTTTCTTGCATCACATGATAAATATGGAGAATACAGAAGAAATATAATGAGTTATCATTTTAATATGGGAAAGGATGTGTCTACTGTTGATATTTTTGCAAGTAATGATGATGGACACTTTGTTAACAGATCAACGGCTGAATTGTCAGATAATATTTGGTTTCAAGGTCGATTTTTCCCCAATTATTCGATACCATTTGTTCCAGGGAAAATATCTATTGGAAATGTTTCCCTTGCAAATAAGGTTTCCCTTGCAAATAAGAAAGAGAATAATGAGAGAACAACAATAGAATATAACACTAACAAAATTAGTTCAAATGATGAACTCAAGACAGTTGGTTTGCTAAAGACCACATAAATCACTTATAAGAATTCACACCTTCTAAATGTAGATATCATGATTTGGTAGTTCAACATAATATCTTTCATTAATTTAATCTTTAAAAAGAATATAAATTTATAATATGATTTTAATTTAAATATAAAGATTGTTTTATAATTTAATTTTGATTTAAAATCATAGTCCTTATGGAAAAATTCTTAATTTTTAAAATAATAAATTTTTTTATTAAATTATTTTTTTTATTAAATTATTTTTTTATTAAATTATTTAATTTTAAGTATTAATTTATAAAAATCCATAACTTCAAATTTTAA
>JAITPS010000236.1 GCA_031289325.1 Candidatus Methanovirga meridionalis | reverse complement strand
AAACATGATTAAAGAAATGAATAATGGAATGTGAATGAAAAATTTATGATTATCATGTCACGAAAATTTTATAAAGTAGAAAAAAGTAATACTAAAAATAGGTTTTTGGAAATCATCTAAAATTATATATTTTTATAAACTGATATTTGAAATTGAATAATTTAATAAAAAATTTATCGTTTAAAATTTAAGAACTTTACTATAATGAATATGTATAATAAATTTATATATTTAAAAATTTAAACATATTATGGTGTGAAATATGGCAAATAATGTATGTGTAAATGTTTGTGCAAGTGCTGATTTAAATTCGCAGGATATGGATCCAGATAATATTACTCGAATGATTATTTTAGGTCCTAAAGCTGAGGTTAGTGAAAGTGAAGTAGTTAATTATATTCATCTTTTAGGCTTACCCGTAACCACTAAATTAACATGTTATGGTGCTATGGTAAGTGGAAAAGAGGAAGATGTTTTAAATGTTGTTAAAGAAGTTAGGAAATTAGATCCATATAATTTATTCTCAAGAGATAGAGGCTTTCCAATTGGAGATCCAAGAAGATGTAGAGGTCACAGACACGGTCCAAGAGAAGGGTTTCACCAAATGGAAAGTGAATATAAATTATTGGATGATGTTTCAGATGCTTTAAAAAATCCTAAAGAAGTTTCTCTTGAGAAAGAAAAGCAGATGGATCTTGATGAACTTGAACAAATATTTAGTGAAAATTAATTCTTGAGAAGAGTAATAAACTCCATTCAAAAATTAATCCATTCAAAGTTAATTCATCCAAATTTTAATCCATTCAAAAGTTAATTCATCCAAAAGTTAATCCATTCAAAAATTAATCCATTCAAAAGTTAGATTTTGATTTAAGAATATTTAAAAGGTTTTACACACATTATTAATATAATTAATATGTTATAAAAATTAAAGAAAGTACCATATATTAAAAAATTTTATAAAACTATAAATTAATAAATATAAATAAAAAGGAATTCTGTTAAAATGGTAAAAGTAGCAATATTTCCGCCAAATTCATTGATTTTAGCTGATTTGATTGAAAGAAAAGGGCATGAGTCATTGGCTTTGCAGAAAGCTGTTAGGAAAAAAGTAATTGATCCTGAAATAGACTCACCGCCTATGAACATAAGCGAAGAAGATCCAATTAAAGGATTAAAGTATGCAGCTATTGAAGTGCCTTCTGGGGTTAGAGGAAGAATGTCCATTATTGGTCCATTAATAGATGAAGCTGAAGCAGCTATTATTATTGATAAAGCCCCTTTTGGTTTTGGTTGTATTGGTTGTGCAAGAACTAATGAATTGTCTACTTTTTATATGAGAAAAAGAGGAGTTCCTACACTTGAATTAATTTATCCAAATAATAGAGATGAAACAATTGATATGGTAAATAAGATTAATACATTTTTAGATGGGTTAAATAATAAGGAGGAATAATAATTGGTTAAAATAGCTTTGGTTTCATGTGGTACTGAGTATAGTGGTATTCAAAAGGAGATTGAAAAGGCAGCTAATACTTTTGGTGGTGAAATAGTAATTCCTGAGATTGATTTACCATATATTGATGAGTCTTATAAAAAATTTGGGTTTAGTGCTGAAAGTTCAAGTCTAAGATTAACCATTGCAAGAGCAATGGCTATTGTTGAAGGTAGAATTCAAGTGGATGCGGTTTTTATAGCTACATGTTTCAGATGTGCAGAAGGTGCTTTAGTTAGAAATGAAGTTAGGAGATTTATCCAAGAAAATACTCGCATTCCTGTTGTTACTTATTCTTTCACTGAAAGAACAAAAGCAGATGAGCTTTTCATTAGAATGGAAGCATTAACCACGACTGTAGCACGAAAAAGTATTCTTGCTCGTGAAAAACAAGAAGGTCTTACTCTTGGTATTGATTCAGGTTCAACCACCACTAAAGTTGTTTTGATGGAAAAAAATGAGATTATAGGTACTGGATGGACAGCGACTAAAGATATTATGGGATCTGTTGAGATTGGTGCTAAGGAAGCTTTTAATGAAACAGGATACTCTATGGATGATTTAGATGGTATTGGAACAACTGGTTATGGTAGATTAACCATAGGTAAAAAATTCAATGCCGAACTCATACAAGAAGAATTATCTGTCAATGCTAAAGGAGCTGTTTATTTAGCTAAACATCAAAGTGGTGAAGCCACAGTTTTAGATATTGGTGGGATGGATAATAAGGTCATTACAGTTAATGATGGTATTCCTGATAACTTTACAATGGGTGGAATTTGTGCTGGTGCATCTGGAAGATTTTTAGATATGACTGCAAGGAGATTAGATGTTGATATTAAGGATTTAGGTCCATTAGCTATGAAAGGCGATTATAGGAATACATTACTTAATAGCTATTGTATTGTTTTTGGTATTCAAGATTTAGTCACCACCTTAGCTGCTGGTGGATCAAAAGAAGATGTTGCTGCGGCTGCTTGTCATTCAGTTGCTGAACAGGTTTATGAACAACAACTTCAGGAGATTGATATAAGAGAACCTTTAATTCAAGTGGGTGGAACTTCTTTAATCTCAGGACTTATAAAAGCTGTTGGTGAAACTTTAGGTGGAATAGATATTATAGTTCCAGAATATTCTCAATATATTGGTGCTGTTGGTGCTGCACTTTTAGTTTCTGGAATGGGTAAAAGACAAAAATAGTGGATAAAGATAGAAATAGAATTTTATACTATAAATATGTGATTTTATGATAGTTCAAAGTAATGATAAAGATGGTGCTAAAGTATATGAAATGATTATAAAACAAATACTTCAAGATCTTCAATTATCACCATCAATTAAAAATATGAAAGCTTTTGTTAATCCTAATGAAGTTATTTTTATAATAGCTATAAAAATGGATAAAACATCAAGTCATATTAAATTAAGTGAAGTTGCAGAGGTCACTTATGAAAAAGAAGAAAATAAAACTATTATAAAAATCTCTGATGAGAACTATCTTCCTGATATTCTTAAATTGTTGTGGAGAGATTTTTCCAGAGATCAGCTTTATCAACCAGATAGATATACAATCATTCTTGATGGCGATGTATCTTTTTTAAGGGATAGTATTGTTTTCTCTCCAAAAGTAAATCTTAAAATAAGAATTATTGATGCTATATTTAGAATTATTCCAGAAGGATTTAGGGTTTTAAGAGAACTATCTAAAAATGATATTGTAGCTATTGTAGCTACTGATGAAATGATTAAGGACGAATGGATTTTAAAATGTAAAGAATTAATAAAAGAACTTGAAGTTTGAAAATATAATATAATTTTGAAAATATCATATAATAGAATATTTCTTTAAATATAGTTTAAGTTGTATATCTTTGTTATTTTTTAGTTTTATATCTTTGTTGTTTTTAATATTAATTATAGTCCTTATAGAAAAATTCTTAAATTTTGAAATGATAATTTTAATTTTAAATATTTTTTTATTAAATTCTATAATTTTAAATATTTTTTTATTAAATTCTATAATTTTAAATATTATTTTATTAAATTCTATAATTTTAAATATTATTTTATTAAATTATTTAATTTTAAATTTTAAATAATATAAATCTATTTTGATTAATATAACTAATTTTAAGTTAACATTTTAGATTAATATTCATTCTTAAAAAAGTTATTTATTAAAATTTAAAAAAATTATTTATTAAGAACTTAATTTTAAATATTATTTTATTAAATTCTATAATTTTAAATTTTAAATAATATAAATCTATTTTAATTAATATAACTAATTTTAAATTAATATTTTAAATTAATATTCATTTTTAAAAAAGCTATTTATAAGATTTAAAAAAGTTATTTATAAGATTTAAAAAAATTATTTATAAGATTTAAAAAAGCTATTTATAAGATTTAAAAAAGTTATTTATAAGATTTAAAAAAATTATTTATTAAGAACTTTATCAAAATCAAACTTTATCAAAATTGTTATATTATAACATGTTTATTTAAATAAATAATTTATATAATTAGTTATAACAATTAAATCAAATAATAATATAATTAGTTATAGCTATGAAAAGATAAAATCAAGTGACTAAATTAGTATTAAATAGAGGGATAAGATACATGTCTTTTTTAGGAATCATTTTAAAAAATCCATTTCGAAGTAAAGTTAGAGCCATTTTAGCTATTGTTGGGATAGGTATTGGAATAGCTACAATTGTAGTTTTAGGAGCAGTGACTGCTGGATTAGTATCCACCTTAGATGAAACATTACATGCTGATGGAGCTGATTTTTCAATAATGTCAAAAGAAAGTAGTCCTACTTCAATTTTAGGTTTTGCTTCGTTGAATGAAGATTGGATTGATAAAATAAAAAATATTGATGGGATTGCTGCAGTTACAGGAGCATATATTGGAATTTTTAATGTGGAAAATGATCCTTACTTTAGGCTTATTGGAATCAATTCACAAGATACTGGATTTACAAAATTGGAAATTATTGAAGGGAGAATTTTTAATGAAGGATATAATGAGATAGTTTTAGGTAAATTAACTGCTGATAAATTAAATAAAACCATTGATGATACATTGACTGTAAATAATCAAAATTTTAAAGTTGAGGGGATATCTGAAACGGGAGATCAATTACAAGATAATTCAGCATTTACATCACTTACGAATGTTCAAAACCTTAGTCATAATCTAAATGAGGTTAGTGCTGTTTATGCAAAATTAGATAAAAGTAGTGATATGGATATTATAACTAAAAGAATTGAAAGTCAGTATGGTGATGAAGTTAATGTGATAAGATCAATTTCAGATTTAGGAACAATGACTCAAACATTAAATATAGTTAATTCTGCTTCACTTGGAATTTCACTTTTAGCTATTATTATTGGGGCAATAGGAATTATCAACACTACTATAACATCAGTATATGAGAGAACACGAGAATTAGGTGTTCTAAAAGCTATGGGATGGAAAAAAAGAAGAATTTTGCTAATGATTTTAGGAGAATCTTTAGTTTTAACAATAACAGCTGCAATTGTAGGTTCAATAGTAGGGATCATTGGAGTAGAATTATTGAAATATCTTAATATTTTGCAAGGAATGACTCCAATATTTACAATTGGGATATTCATAAATGCATTCATAATAGCTATTACTGTAGGATTAATCGGAGCATTTTATCCTGCATACAGAGCCATTAAACTTCCCCCAACTGAAGCAATAAGATATGAATAATACAGTTATGAATAATACAATAATATTTTATGGATAATATTTTATGAATAAAAAGGTTCTCTCAAATTGGTAATAACAATTATAGTCATTATGAAAAAGTCCTTAAATTTTGAATAATAAATTTTTTTTATTAAATTATTCAATTTTAAATATCAATTTATAAAAATCAATAATTTTAAATTTTAAATAATATAAATACAATTTGATTAATATAAATACAATTTGATTAATATAAATACAATTTGATTAATATAAATACAATTTGATTAATATAAATACAATTTGATTAATAT
>JAITPS010000123.1 GCA_031289325.1 Candidatus Methanovirga meridionalis | reverse complement strand
CCAATCACTTGTTTAAGAGTTTCTGGGGAGAAAATCCCACACAACTGGGATTAAAATATTTAACAATATTTCACTGATTTAATTAATGAAGAATAGAGACCCTATCCTGTCGCACCATAACCTTTATATATAACTAATTACAATAAATATAAATTAGAGATATGAGTGTTTCATATCAAGATCTTTAATGTAAATATTTATACTCTGAAAATGTAATTGCAAAGTTTTTAAATCGTTTTTTTATTTTATGATTTGAAAATGATGTATACATTCCATAAAATAGCTAAATTAATTGACTGATTTAGTAAATATTAAAAAACTTAATTGGAGGTTTTAAATAAATGTTTAAAAAATTCTTAATATTAGCAATACTACTATTTTCAATGATTGGAGCTAGTAGTGCAGGAGATATATATGTTGATGCTGATTGGAGATTAGTTACCATATTTAAGGTCACTGATTTAACTGATGGTACTACAAAATCTAAAGAAGTAGCAGCTGGAGATGGACACACAATTACTTTAGATGATAGCCATAATAATCATCTAATATCATTTTCAGTAACTTATCGTGGTCATCCACATCCAGATTCTCATCAAATATTAATAAATGATTATAGTGGTGGTAGTGTTTATTTATATGCTCGTTTGAAATATAATTGGCATGGTTACTACAATAGCTATTTACAATGGTTTTATGGTGAAAAAACTGATGAAACTGATGGATCAATTATAATTTAAATTAATTGAGTGTTTAATTACATTCAATTATTTTTTTTTTATTTTATTTTTTAGAAATTGTTGGTCGTACTGATTTTAATATTAAAATTAGAGTAATAAATTAATTTTTTATTTTTTATTAAATAATAAGAGGTGAATAAAATGATTAAGAAAATGTTTAGTTTAGTTTTAATAGCTTTGATGTTATTAAGTGTAGTTGGTTTTGCTTCTGCAGAATATCTCACAGTGGATGCTGATTGGAGATTAGTTACCATATTTAAGGTCACTGATTTAAATGATGATACTACGAAAACTAGAACAACTATAGAAGTAGCAGCTGGAGATGGTCATGATATATACTTATTTGATAATCAAAAATTTCATAAATTATCAATTACAGTAACTTATCGGGGTCATCCACATCCAGATTTTCATCAAATATTAATAAATAGTTGGAATGGTTATAGTTTTCACTTATATGCTGGTTTAAAGTATAATTGGCATTGTTACTATGAAAGTTTTATAGATTGGCAATATGGTGGACATGAGGGTACAACTGGTGGATCAGTTGTTTTATATCCTTAATAATACAAGATGTAAGATGTTGTGTGGGAGTATAAAGTTTTAACCTTCTGTGATATCATAATGATTTTTTCTTCCGAAAACATCTGAAAAACATTTAAAAACAGATGAAATATTATATATGGAAAAATCAAGGTATATTAACAATTATTAAAATAATTTAAAGGTTTAACATCTCCAAATTCATCATTCATCCTTATAATGTTAACACAATGATTCAAAATTCCTTTTTTAGTTTTAAATCTTTTTTTCCATTCCTTTTGTTGTGTAAGGGAAAAACATGATTCTGCTTGATTACTTGTTTTTTGGCATGTTTATGATCAATCATGAATTACAGTTAGTTTATTCCATTGCGAAGGATTTTATTATACTAAAAATTTTTTTAAAAATTCAGGCATTAATTCCAAATCCATACACAAATTATTCAAACGGTTTAAAGCAATATAAATGCTTTTTGTTTTAAATAATGTTCATTAGTTTTCCTTTCCATTTTTTTTACTTGTTTTTCTTCTTTTTCATCATCATATTTTTTCAATGATTCTTTGAATTTATCCTGTATGATATCATAATAGGTGTTTTATACATTTTTTATGTAAACAATTTTTTAAACATTATAATATATATTTTATCTAAGTAAAATATGGAGTTAATGATTTTAACAAAATAAACGACTTTTCAAAACTAATCTATATTGATGTGGTGGCTGAATGGTATGTTTTAACTCTTTCTGTTAGTAAACGGTATATAATTTAAATTGTTAGTTTGATTATTCATGTATTCATCTTAACAATGTATGTTTTTTATGTATGGTTTCTTTAATTATATTGAGAGGTTGATTTTTGCAATATACGGATTTTTATTTTCAAGAAGTTAATATTATATCTATAAAAAGTAATATAATTATGATATTAACAGTTATTAAAGTAATACTAAGAACATAAGAGGTTAAAACTTTACAATCCAGAAATAACAATAGAATATTAGCCAAAGTCAGTAGTAAATTAACATCATTAATTTTAGGTATTCAGCAAGCTTACACTAAATGTTGAAATGGAGAAATTCCCAATTTTAACTACAATAACAGAAACATCAGAGTGGGATAATCCAATTAAAGAAATTTTAGAAATAGAGAGAGTTATAAAAGCGAAAGATTTATAAAAGTTTCTATTTATTAAAAAACAAGAAATATTACTCGAATCATGAAAAATAGAAATTGATTATTTATCTAAAGAAGCATTTAGTTCATCTTCTTCATCTAACGAACTTAACAATTCTCCCCATGCTTCTAATGACTCCTTAGCTGTTTGGTCATCTAAAAGTTCAATTGCATATCCTGCATGAACAAGAATATATTTACCTACTTCTACACCATCAACTAAATCTAACTTTACTTGGGTTTTTACTCCTCCAAAATCAACAAAACCAAGATTATTTTCTTTATCCAACTCTATAATTTCTGCAGGTGCTGCAATACACATAAATGATCATTCCTATATCTTTTCTATAAATTTTTATCTTTTTTAAATTTAATATAAGTAAAGTTTAAGACTCATGCAGATGATACAGTACAAAATTTTAATTAAGTTAAATTGAAAATAGCTATAATTATTTTAAAAGTATTTTCATTACTTATTAATATAATGATATTTATATCTGTATTTAATTGATTTTTATAAATTTTGTCAAATTTGTAATGTTGTCTGTACAGATGTATGAGTCCACATTATTATATTTCAGATTTTAAAAATTTTAATGTTCAATTTGGAAATCATGTTTTTTAAAATTAATAAACTAATGTTTATACTATTATAAACATTATGATAAAGTTCTTAAATTTTAAATGATAAATTTTTTATTAAGTTATTTAATTTTAAATATAATTTTAATTATAATTTTATAAAAATCCATAATTTTAAATTTTAAATATAGCTGTTATGAAAAAGTTCTTAAATTTTGAATGATAAATTTTTTTATTAAATTATTTAATTTTTATTAAATTATTTAATTTTAAATATCAATTTATAAAAATCTATAATTTTAAATTTAATTAATATAAATTTATTTTAATTAATATAATTAATTTTAAATTAATATTTTTTAATAATATTCATTTTTAAAAAAGGTTATTTATTAAGAACTTTATCAAAGCTACTATAATGTAAATACAATTTGATTAATATAACTAATTATAAATTAATATTTTTTAGTAATATTCATTTTTAAAAAAATCATTTATTAAGAACTTTATCAAACTCAATATAATATTTAAAATATATAAATTTTTATATAATTTTTTTTTATATAAATTTTTCCAGCAGAAAAAAATAATTATAGAAAATTTCTAATAACTTAAGTTTTTTAGAAATTTCTCAAATATTTTCTGTGATCACCAAAAAATAAAACATTTCAAATTATCATATTCATGAATTATAGATAATGTAAAGAGAGGATGGATTTTTACAATTAGAAAACTAAAATTATAGAAAACTAAAATTATGGACTAAAAATTTGATGATATGCATCTGTGCTAAATTTTCTGCATAAAAACCAAATTTTGGATTTTTACCAAATTTTGGATTTTAAATTTCAATGCTAATTTTACAATACTATTTTCATGGTATATAACTTAAATTTTTGCAAAAATCATTACTTTTAATTTTTCTCAAATCATTTTTTTTAAAATTAAAATTATTATTTTTAAAAAATAAATAAAGTAAAGACATTGTTCAAATCTTTACTGATGAGTTTCATTAGTATTAATTTTAGAGTTGTATAAAAAATTTAACTAAAATCAAATTTTTACTTTAAAAAAACTTTAAAATTTTAACAATGCTTAAAATCATTACACAAAACTTTTAAAAATATTAAAATCTCAAGTAAATACAATACTAAGTCATTCCATTTAAGTTTTTGAAAGATCAAATATTGCAAAATTATAAAAATTAATCTTCTCAAGAATATTTCATCAGTAAAGATTTGAACAGTGCCAAGTAAACTATTTAATTGTAAATTAATAAACTATTATTAGATAATATTTGAAAATTAGAATATTTATAATAATAATTAAAAAATTTATAATAATAATTAAAAAATTTATAATGAAAATTAAAATTTTTTAATCGCAAAAATTAGGTTCTAAACTATAAGAGATGATAAAATATTAAAGGAGTCAAATTCAGTGTCAAGTTCACATAGAAACAAGCTTATTATAAAAGGAGCAAGAGAGAATAATCTTCAGAATATAGATTTGAGTTTGCAAAGAGATAAACTAATTGTTGTAAGTGGATTAAGTGGATCTGGGAAATCCTCATTAGCATTTGATACTATTTATGCTGAAGGTCAGAGAAGATATGTTGAATCATTATCAGCTTATGCAAGACAATTTTTAGGGCAGATGAAAAAACCAGAAGTGGATTATATAGAAGGTTTATCACCAGCTATTTCAATTGATCAGAAAACAACAAGAGACAATCCAAGATCTACTGTTGGTACAGTGACAGAAATATATGATTATTTAAGATTATTGTTTGCAAGAATTGGAATTGCTCATTGCCCTCAATGTGGAAAGGAAATTACTCAACAAACAACAGGACAAATAGTTGAAACTATTATTGAAGAAGGAGAAGGCATAAAAATTCAAGTTTTATCACCAGTGATAAAAGATAGAAAAGGAGAACATAAAAAAGTATTTGAAGAATTCAGAACAAAGGGTTTTGTTAGAGTTAGAGTTGATGGTGAAATAAAAGATCTTGAAGAAGAATTTAAATTAAATAAGAACACTAAACATACAATTGAACTTGTAGTTGACCGTCTAATAATAAGAGAAGATATTAGTTTTCAAAGAAGATTGGCTGATTCTGTAGAGACTGCTTCAAAACTTTCTGAAGGAACAGTCAATATACTGTATGATAATGATGGAAATGAATATGAAAAAGTCTATTCTGAACATTTTGCATGTGTAGATTGTGGAATAAACTTTGATGAACTTGCTCCAAGAATGTTTTCATTTAACAATCCTCAAGGAGCTTGCAGTGAATGTAATGGTATTGGTTCTAAAATGGAGATGGATCCAGATTTAGTTGTTCAAAACAAAGAACTTTCTTTAAATGAAGGAGCTATTCTTCCTTGGAGTAGATCTGCAGGAAAATCTAATTATTATACTTCAATGCTAAATGCCGTTAGTAAACATTATAGTTTTAGTATGGATACTCCATTTAATAAGCTTTCTAAAGAAAATCAAAGTAGAATACTCTATGGTAGTAATGATAAAATAGAGTTCAATTTTAAAAGAAAAAATAGATCTTATAGGGTAAATAGAAAATTTGAAGGTGTTATTCCACGAATGGAAAGACATTATCTTGAAACTAAATCTAACTATTCACGTAGCTATTTAACTAAATTTATGAGTGATCATCCATGCCATGTTTGTGAAGGTAGAAGATTAAAACCTGAAATCTTGGCTGTAACAATAGCTGATAATTCTATTGCTGATGTTGTTGAATTATCAATTAAAGAAGCTCATAATTTTTTTAATAATATTAAATTAAGTGAAAGAGAATTATTTATAGGAAAGGAAGTTTTAAAAGAGATTAAAGGCAGACTTAAATTTTTAGTTGATGTTGGACTTGATTATATTACAATGGCACGGTCTTCTGGAACATTATCTGGTGGAGAAGCTCAAAGAATTCGTTTAGCAACTCAAATTGGTTCAGGATTAGTTGGTGTTTTATATGTTCTTGATGAGCCAAGTATTGGTCTTCATCAAAGAGATAATCTGAAACTTATTGAAACCCTAAAACACTTATGTGATATTGGTAATACATTAATTGTTGTTGAACATGATGAAGAAACAATACTATCTGGAGATTATGTTGTAGATATTGGACCAGGAGCAGGTGAACATGGAGGTAAAGTTATTGCCACTGGAACACCAGCAGAAATAATGGAATCAAAAGAATCAATTACAGGAAATTATCTTTCAAGAAGAGAAACAATACCAATAAAAACTAAAAGAAGAGAGTTGACTGGTAAGACAATAGCTATCAAAGGAGCAGCAGCAAATAATCTTAAAAATATAAATGTAGATATTCCATTTGGAGTTTTCACATGTGTAACAGGTGTTTCTGGTTCTGGTAAAAGTAGTTTGATTAATGAAGTTCTATATAAAGGATTGAATGGCATGATTAATAATAAACATACCTTTCCAGGTTCATTTAAAAAAATAGAGGGTAGTAAAAATATAGATAAAATCATTATAATAAATCAAGCAGCTATTGGAAGAACACCACGTTCAAATCCAGCAACATATATTGGATTATTCACCTACATTAGAGAATTATTTGCAGAAACACCTGAAGCTAAAAAAAGAGGCTATAAACCTGGAAGATTTAGTTTTAATGTTAAAGGTGGAAGATGTGAAGCTTGTTTTGGAGATGGAATAATAAAAATTGAAATGCATTTCCTCGCCGATGTTTACATTCCATGTGAAGTATGTAAAGGAAAAAGATACAATGATGAAACCTTAGATATTAGATATAAAAGTAAAAATATCTATGATGTCTTAGAAATGACTGTAGAAGAAGCATTAGAATTCTTTGAAAATATTCCAAGAATAAAAAAGAAATTGCAGACATTATATGATGTTGGACTTGGATATATAAGGTTAGGTCAATCATCTACAACCTTATCTGGTGGTGAGGCACAAAGAATAAAATTATCAAAAGAACTTTCAAAACAAAGCACAGGTAAAACATTATATATTTTAGATGAACCAACAACAGGATTACATTTTGCAGATATTAAAAGGCTTTTATCTATTATTGAAAGATTAACAGATGGTGGAAACTCAGTCGTTGTAATAGAGCATAATTTAGATGTTATTAAAACTGCAGATTATATCATTGATTTAGGACCAGAAGGTGGTGATGGTGGTGGTATGATAGTTGCTAAAGGAACACCTGAAGAAGTATCTAAAACAGATACTTACACAGGTAAATTCTTAAAAGAAATTCTATCAGAAAATATAACATCAACAGCTAAACAGTTAGCCAAAGATGTTGATAAATAAATTCAAACTTTTTTTAAGACTATATTTCAACATGAAAAGTTTGATGTAATGAAAATAAACTTATATAATTCATATTTTATGAATGCTATATATTTTAAATATAGTGGTTTTGATAAGGTTCTTAATAAGCAACTTTTTTAAAATTTATATTATGGTGATTTCGATAAGGTTCTTAATAAGTAACTTTTTCAAAAATAAATATTATTGAATCATATTAGTTTAAAATTATTTATATTAATTAAAATATACTTATACTACTTAAATTTTATTTATATTAATTAAAAATTATTTATATTAATTAAAAATTATTTATATTAATTAAAAATTATTTATATTAATTAAAAATTATTTATATTAATTAAAAATTATTTATATTAATTAAA
>JAITPS010000117.1 GCA_031289325.1 Candidatus Methanovirga meridionalis | reverse complement strand
TTTAATTAATATAAATAATTTTTTAATTAATATAAATAATTTTAAATTAATATTTTTTGGTAATATTTAATTTTAAAAAAAGTTATTTATTAAAAACTTTATTAAAACCATATAAAATCAGACTTTTATGAAAATGTTTTCAAGATTGTACTATTTTTGCAATGATAATTATACATGCGACTAATGAAATTAGATCATGTCACATAACCACTGGCAGAAATTTTGAATTGAAGGATCGTTTAAGTGTTAAGAAAAATAAGCAAGTATAGAAGAAAATCATTAAAAAACCATTGAAGGATACATTAGCTAAATATGCATTTTAAGTATAGGTTAAAATGCCAGTTATGGTTCTATATAAGTTCGTTAGGAATTGTTAATATTTGTATTTCCTATTATCTTATTTTTTCATCTGTACTTATCTTTTCTTTCTTTAATTCTAAATATTTACCCAACAAGATTTATAATATGGAACAGTATTAATAACAACTACATTGTTATCGTGCCATGATTATTCTTGCAATTTGACAATTATTTTGTCTAATATTCTTTTAATTATGTGTTTAAATATTTTCCTATTTCCAAAATGTTTTACTATTGTAGGGCTGATAGCATAATATATTTTGATAAATGATCTTCCAATGAGTGTCTTTTTAAGTTTTTGGTCTCTGAATTTCCTTAATATTCGGACTTCTGGAGAATCATAAGATCCATAAACAGATGTAGCAATATAACACCACTTATCATCATACTCCAGATGATCCTTATGATATTCAATCCAAAATTTAGGCCAATTATTAGATTTATGCAAACGTCTCATGTCCACTTCTCCTCGTCTTTCTCTAATACAAAGTGCTGCGACTGAATGAGGGGCATATCTTAATATGTCTTCTTCAGTTAATAAACTTACATTAAATCTATCTTTAGGCCCTGTTTGATTCCTATTCCAGTTACTCCATCCAGTGAGCTTTTTCCCCATAGATTGTAATTCTAAGATTTTTTTTATTTCTTTTTTTCTTAACTCCTGAACTTCAGCTTCGAACGATTCTTTTTTTAATTCAGGATATCCTTTTCTTACTTCTTTACTTTGTATTAACCCTGTACGTGGTTTTTCTTTATCTGACATTTAAACTACTCCTCATTTCTATTATTCTATTCTTAATCTGGTATGTGCCCATTTGATTATATTCAATGTGGATTCTATTTGCATATAAAATATTTTTAAGTTTTATTAATGATATTCTTTAATGGAATCAACAAGATCTTGCATTTCTTCTAATAGATCTTTTACTTCATTAGAATAAGATTGGTCATCAGAATTAATAATTAACTCAGCTATTAAATCATCAAGTTTTTTTATAAGTGATTTTAATGTATCCAATCTCTTTTTAAGTTCATCATCAACTTTTGGCACATGTTTTGTAGCCACTTCAATTATATCTGTTGCTGATTTTAATTGTTTATAAAAAATTTGATTGCAATTATTTATCATTCCTATAAATCTATCATAGGTAAGTTGTGGTGGAGTAAAACGCTTTTCGATTATTTCAAGAGCAATTTTTTCTTTGCTTTGATATTGACTTTCCAATTCATGGATTTCCTTTTCATAAGTTTGGAGTGATGATATATTATTATAAAAAGAGATATTAAATGATTCAGATTCTATATTATATTCTTCTAATTTGCCCCCACATTTACCACAAAATATTGCATTTGAACTTACTAATGCTCCACATTTAGGACAGAATTTATTATTTTCAGATTTTAAATTATTTTCATTATAATGCCCATCATTTATTATATTTAACCATTCTTCACCACAAAGATTTTTTCCATGATATTTAACCCAAATATTATTATTTTTATCTTTAAGATTAATTAATTTATATTTGTCATTATTTATTTCAAATTCCACACCACAATTAGGACAATATAATGCTCTTTTTTTTATTAATCCTAAGAAATCTTCCTTATTTTGAATTTTCATTGGATTTTTTCCACAGAAAATACACAAATCCTTTAAATTATATGTCGTGATTACCTTCTCTCCATCTTTGTATTCAACATGTTGTTTAGGATTATATGGTGTTTCTAATACTTTATTACCATTATTCATAGTTATTTTCTTCCCATCCCTATATTCAACATGTTGTTTAGGATTATATGGTGTTTCTAATATTTTATTATCATTATTCATACTTATTTCTTCCCATTCATATATTCTATATGATGTTTGGAATCATACATTTTTTTGGCATTTTGCCTTTATACATTTTTTCCACCATCTTTACATTGCCATGTTAATCAATATAATTCCTGTTTTTTAAGTTTTTTTTATTAATAAATGATAAATAATTTTTTATATTAAAATTAAATAAAATGGCACTGTAAAAAGAGGATGGAAATTTAAAATATGGAATTTGGTTTTTGGGCATAAAAAATTTAGACTATTATATGAGCCATCGAATTTTTAGCCTATTTTCACGATTTTAAAAAATTTTCTATTTTTTAAAGTTAGAAACGAAAAATCTTTGATATTTAAGTTATCTTTGATATTAAACCTTTGATTTTCTTAATTTTTCAATTGCAAAAATCTATGCTAACTTTACACTACCAATAAAATTAATAATTTATTTTTTGATCTCAATTTCATAATTATTTCTTCTTGATTAAATCCATTATCAACTTCAAGAATTTTGTAACAATTATATTCATTCAATCTAAAAGAGGATACTTAATAATTTAACTTTTTAATTTTTCATGAAAAATTAATGTAAATATAGAATTATAAAACCTATTTTGCATGATTCAAATACTTGAACAATTTTATCAAATTGCACCATCTGCATAAAAAATTATTATAAAAAACGGAATTATTTAATGTCTTGTTAAATTAACTTCATTAAAATCTATTTTTTGAATATATTATTTAAATTAATGATAGAAACAGTATTATCATTTAATGATAGAAACAGTATTATCATTAAAATAATAACAAGAACAATTATTGTTGTAGCAACAATTTTATAATACTTCTTATTCTTTTTCTTATTAGCTTCGTGGCGAATATTTTCATCGGGATCATTTTTAGTAATATCTTTTAAAACAGATAGATTATTAATTTTTTTAATAAGATCACTTAAATTAAATTCATCATTAATTTTTTTAACTGCTAATATACGAACATCATATTTTTTAGCATTTTTAGCCAAATCATCTAAAATATTTTCATTATTGATCTTTTTAATAGCTTCAAGACGAATGTCATCATCTGAATCACTTTTAACTATATCACTTAAAATGTTTTCATCGGTGATTTTTTTAATAAGATTACTTAAATTAAATTCATCATTAATTTTTTTAACTGCTAATATACGAACATCATATTTTTTAGCATTTTTAGCCAAATCATCTAAAATATTTTTATCAGTGATCTTTTTAATAGCTTCAAGGCGAATATCTTCATTTGAATCACTTTTAACTATATCACTTAAAATGTTTTCATCAGTAATTTTTTCAATTGCAACATTACAAATAGCTTTATCAGCAGTGTTTTTAACTATATCACTTAAGTTTTTAACTATATCACTTAAAATATCCTCAGTAGTGATTTTTTTAATAACTTTAAGACGAGTATCTTCATTTGAATCACTTTTAACTATATCACTTAAAATGTTTTCATCAGTGATTTTTTTAATTGCAATATTACGAATAATTTCATCATCAGTATTTTTAATTATATCACTTAAAATATCCTCAGCAGTGATTTTTTTAATAACTTTAAGACGAGTATCTTCATTTGAATCACATTTAACTATATCGCTTAAAATGTTTTCATCAGTGATTTTTTCAATTGCAATATTACGAATAGTCTCATCATCAATGTTTTTGAATATATTACTCAAAATATTTTCATCATTAATTTTTTTAATCGCAGTCACACGAATTTCATTATTATATTCATCATTTTTAGCTATATCTACTAAAATAGATTGATCATTAATTTTTTCAATCGCTACCCCACGAATTGCACTATTATACTCTTCATTTTTAGTTATATCTACTAAAATAGATTGATCATTAATTTTTTTAATCGCAGTCATACGAATTTCATTATTATACTCTTCATTTTTAGCTATATCTACTAAAATAGATTGATCATTAATTTTTTCAATTGCTACCCCACGAATTGCACTATTATAATCATTATTTTTGACTATATTTACTAAAACAGCTTGATTATTGATTTTTTTAACTGCTAATTCAATAACATCAAGATATTTAGCATTTTTAACTATATCTACTAAAACGGGTTCATCATTAATTTTTTCAATTGCAATCTTACGAATAGTAGCATTTTTAACATTTTTAGCTATGTCATTTAAAATAGCTACATTATTAATTTTTTCAATTGCCTGCAAATGAATTGAATTACTATTTTTAGAATTTTTAATTATATCTGATAAAATAGCTTCATTGTTAATTTTCTTAACTGCTAATCTAATAACATCAGGATATTTAGCATTTTTAACTATATCTACTAAAACTGGTTCATCAGTAATTTTCTTAATTGCAATCTTACGAATAGTAGCATTTTTAACATTTTTAGCTATGTCATTTAAAATAGCTACATTACTAATTTTTTCAATTGCCTGCAAATGAATTGCATCACTATTTTTAGAATTTTTAATTATATCAGATAAAATAGCTTCATTGTTAATTTTCTTAACTGCTAATCTAATAACATCAGGATATTTAGCATTTTTAACTATATCAATTAAAATATCATCATCTATAATTTTATTAAGAGCTTTTTCACGAATTTTCTTATTTTTATCATTTTTAACTATATTCTTTAAAATTGACTTATTTTTAATTTTGTTAATAGCAAATAAACTAATATCAGGATATTTAGTATTTTTGACTATGTCCATTAAAATATCATCATCTGTAATTTCATTAAGTGCAGACATACGAACATGACGATCTTCAGCATTTTTAGCATCGTTTACTAAAGTTTTTTGTTTTTCTGTAATGAAAATGTCATATTCTTGTCTTTTCTTTTTATCAGATAATATTCCCTCTGCTTCCTTAATTTTTTTAAATTTTTCAGCATCACCCCCATGAACATCAGGATGATATTTCTTAGCCAAGTTAAGAGAAGCTTTTCTTATTTCCTCTTGACTAGCTTTTTTATTAACTTCAAGAACTTCGTAATGATTCAATCTAAATCCACTCTTAAAAAATTTGTTTATTCACCGTTTTTTATTCTCACGGTTTATTCAAAAATTTATTATTTTGTGCTTTAATGTAATCTGTAAATAAAATATATGCAATTTTTCAACTATTGTTTGTCCAATTATTTGTTTTATAGCCAATTTAAACAAACTCTTAACCACTAAAGTTTTCATTTTCATTATAATCATCCACATATTTTATTTGAATTACATTAAAAAATTTTTCTTTATTATAACTGAGCGAGATTAAACGGATTCTTTTCAATATCCATATGTAGCACGATAATTACTCCACCATGAGAAAGCTACAATAAATAATACCACACTCCATACAATGATAAAAATTCCATTCCATATACGATCTTTAGTTATCGATAAACCGTACACAAACGGTATGATGGCTAAAAATGGAATATACGATATTATAGGTATACTTGCAATTGCTATGATAATATCAATGATTACCTTTGTATTTGATTGTGGATTAGCTACTTCTCTTAGTTCTATGATATTATATATGTGTTCCGTATCTTCATTGTAAATATTATTACAATTCGCACATTTAATTTGATTATGGAATTTAGTGAATGATTCACTCCCACAACTACATTTAAATAATTTTTCGTTGACATTTTTATGTATACTGGCTTCTTTCACTCCAATAATTTTACTAATTTCTTCGTCGTTAAGTTCCTTTGGTAATTTTTGAGACATTTATAACCCTCCTTTTTGCTTTTTTATACAACAATGTTAAAATAGGATTTTGTTCGTCCTAACAATCATCCATATCTTTAATCATATTTATAACCTCCATGTTACTCACTCATTAAATATTTGATATAATTCGTAATAATTATTAATATTATAAATATTATTACACTATATATTGTATTACGGCGTTTTCTGTGTTCTTTAAACTCAAAATATTCCTGATCTGTTAACCAACATTTGTTGTTCTTTTTTTTCCTTTTCAAAAAGTTTATTATATTTACTGTCCTTTTTGACATTTTTATGTATACTGGTTTCTTTCACTCCAATAATTTTAGTAATTTCTTTGTCGTTAAGTTCATTTGGTAATTTTTCTTGAGACATTTATAACCCTCCTTTTTGCTTTTTTATACAACACGATTAAAATAGGATTTTGTTCGTCCCAACAATCATCCATATCTTTAATCATATTTATAACCTCCCATTTTATTCAATCTTTTATTCAATCTTTTATTCAAATTTTTTGGCTGCAACTGCAATTTCTTCATTAGATAATTTATTTGCAGATTCTATGATTATACCTTTTCGTACACCAGTATCTTGATCTTGAGATATAACACTAACAATACCATTAGCATCTATATCAAAAGTCACATGAATTTGAGGTACTCCCATAGGAGCAAGTTTAATCCCTTCCAATGTTAATCCTCCTAAACTATGGTTATTTGAAGCTACTGGACTTTCACCTTGTAATACATTTATAATTATAGCTTCTTGATAATCAGAGACTGTTGTAAATGGCTTGGTTTTAGTAACGGGTATTGTTGTATTTTTATCGATTAATGTGTCCATACGATCACCTATAACTTCAATTCCAAGAGATAATGGTGTCACATCAAATAATACTATATCTTCAACTTCATTTTCTAAAATACCTCCTTCTATTGCAGCTCCTTTAGCTACACATTCCATTGGATCTATTCCTTTTTCTGCTACTTTACCAACATACTGTTCAACAGAATTTCGGACAAATGGTATTCTTGTAGTTCCACCAACAAGTATTAACTTATCAATATCTGATGGTATGAATTTTGCATCTTCTAATGCTTGTTTCAGTGGAATTTCTGATTTTTTAATAATAGGTTTAATAAGTTCTTCTAATTTTGTTCTTGTTAATTTAACTATGAGATTTACAGGGTTTCCATCAACTAATGCAATAAATGGTATATTAATTTCAGTTTCTAATACATCGGACAATTCAATTTTAGCAAGTTCAGCTTGTACTTTCAATCTTTTAATTGCTTGTTCATCCATTTTGAGGTTTATATTATTTTCTTTTTTAAATTCTTCTATAGCATAATCTATTATTATTTCATCTATATCTGTTCCACCTAATTCTGTATCCCCACTTGTGGATTTAACATCAAACACACCATTTTCAAAATTTAATATGGTTATATCAATTGTTCCACCACCAAAGTCATATACCATGATTTTAATGTCTTCATTAGGATTCCTGTCAAATCCATAAGCTAAACTTGCTGCTGTTGGTTCATTCACTAATCTTATAACATCTAAACCAGCTATTGCACCAGCATCTTTAGTAGCTGTTCTCTGATCATCATTAAAGTATGCTGGAACAGTAATAACAGCTTTTTTTATTTTATCATCAAGAAAATCTTCAGCATCTTTTTTTATTTTTTGAAGAATCCGTGCTGATATTTCTTGAGGAGTATATTCTTTGTTTTGAATTTTTATTTTATAATCAGTCCCCATCTTTCTTTTAATATTATAAATTGTATTTTTAGGATTTGAAACAAGTTGTCTTCGTGCTGGTTCTCCAACTATTATGTTTCCATTTTCTTCAAAGGCAACATAACTTGGAAATACATTTCCATATAGGTTAAGTCCTTCTGCAGGTGGAATTATTTTTGGTTTTCCACTACTTAAAACAGCAACAACAGAGTTACTTGTACCAAGATCTATTCCTAAAACTTTATCGTTTACCATATTATCACCAAAATTATTATTCACTATTTTTACAAATTTTTACTATAGAATGTTTAATAACTTCATCTTTAAAAGTATATCCTCTTAGTAATTCTTCAAGTATATCATCATCTTCACATTCATCATTTTTTTCAGATGATGATGCTTCATGTTTAGTATAATCAAATTTCACATTTTTAGTGGGAATTTTTTTAAGTCCCTCTTTTTCCAATACATTCTTTAAATTTGAATATATACTTTCTAATAACCCTTTTAAATGTTCCTTGGAGGGTTCTTCTAAGGATGCTCCTTTTTCAATAGTTTCATAAATGTCAACTATTTTAAGTATTAACTCTATCTTACCCTTGTCTTCCAATTCTTTTAGCTTTTTATTATAACGGTCTTCACTTTTATCAGCCTCTTCTTTACATCTTTTACGTATTAAATTTAAAGCAACCGTAAAAGCAGGTTTACTAATATCATTATTACTTAATACTATTCTATATAAAATATCATTATCAGTAATTTTAGAGATAGCTTTCTTACGAATATCGTTATCATATCTCCTATCTTCTGATATAGTTACTAAAATTTTCTCATCAGTAATTTTATTAATACTTAATTCGGAAGTATCTTTATATTTACTTCTTGCTATATCTTTTAGAATATTTTCGTTAGTAATCTGCTTAACAGCATCTTCTCGATAATTAGGATTTTCATGATTTTTAGCATTATACCAATCCAATTTTTCATTGAGTTCATGAATATCAAATTTTTTAACTATTTTATACAAATTCTTCGCATTTTTTTTTGTGATATTATCTACATTTTTAATTTTTTTAATTACAAACTTACAATTTTCTGGATTTTCATCACAACAAATATTAGCTATTCTAATTAGCAAATTTTCATCATTGATTTCAGAAATAATGTCACGAAATAATTTTTCATCTTTATCTATCTTTTCATTTTTTGACGAAGAGTTATTATTTTTTTCATTCAAAAGAACACCTCATTCTTTCTAATTATTTTCTATTTTTAATTTTTTAATAAGATTCATAATGAAATTTTACTAAAAAATAATGTAAATGTTATAAAATTTTAGGGCTTAAATAGAGTATTGTTTAACAGCCCAGATAATGGTTTAACTATAAAATTGTTTAATAGCCAAGATAATGGTTTAACTATAAAATTGTTTAACAGCTCAGATAGTGGTTTAAATATATCATCATTTAATAACTTAAATAGATTATTTAAGGCATCTGATATTGATCCAAAATTATAATATATAAGCAATATTATTATTATAATAGCCAATATTAATACTATGAGTTTTAATACTATGATTTTTTTATCTTTTTTTGATCTTGATCCATGATTATCAGCTGTTTTATCCTCTGAAGTATATATTTTGTTTCTGTATTTATTAATTAAATAGTTAATAGCTAATTCACGAAGCCTAATATCATCATTATTCAATGCTATATCCAATAAACAATCAACGTCAATGATTTTACCAATAGCTCTCTTACGAATATATATATCATATTCCCTATCTTTTGCTATATTTGCTAAAATATTTTCATCAGTAATCTTATCAATACTTAAGTTGCGAGCATCTTCATATTTATTATTTTTTGCTATATTCGCTAAAATTTCTTCATTATCAATACCATTGATAGCAGTTTTTCGTTCGCTCTGACCTTTCCAATTTTTAGCCACTCTCCAAAACATTTTTTCCTTGATTTTAGGAATATCAAATTTTTTATATATTTTATACAAGTAATCATCATTTTCTTTTGTTATATTATCTACATTTTTAATTTTACTAATTGCCAACACACAAATGTTTTGATTATTTTTATAATGATTGGCTATTTTAATTAGCAAATTTTCATCATTGATATTATCAATCATTTTACTAAGTACTTCTTCATCAATCATTTCAAAAAGCTCTTTTCTTATATTTTGTGAATTTACTTCATCACTACTTTTATCATTTATTTGATGATTACCTTCACTATTTTCAGCTGTATTTTCTGAAATAGGTTCATTATTGTCATATTTATCAGATTCATTTTGATATTCGTCATTTTCTAAGGAATCATCTTTATTTTCATTTTTATCTTCCTTTTCACTTTCCGACGAAGAGTTATCATTGTCTTCACTCATTAAAACACCTCGTTATTTTTAAATGTAAGCAAAATTCTTTAATTTTTTTTCTTTAACTAATGATTAAGAAAATTTATTGCTTACTTATACTCTTAACATAGTAGTATCATGACAACATAGTTTATAGTTACTTATAATGGTTTAATTTTCTTGTAGTTCTAAGATAACTTTATCTCTTGTTGAATACTTGATATACCAGTAGATAAAACCGATTATAAAAAAAGCAATACCTATCAAAAATATCATTGTAAGTGTTCCAAAAGCAAAAAAAAATCCTATACCTGCATAAGGAACCTTCTCAACTAATTTACACCTATATTTATCTTGATATTTAATTTTATAACCTTGTGATAAATATTGATTAATTCTGTTATCAAAATTTTCTCTATTTGTTAATATTTGTGCATTTTCTTCCATGAAACTAACCTCTTCAATTGTTTTACATGATTTAAGTCATTGTTTTTTATAGTCACAATATGTTAATTCTAAGTATTGACCACTTGAACATGTTACATATGCAGTTCCATCACGAAACCAGTTATTTTCTATAATATCATCAAGACTACTTCCAGCAGAGCTTCTAAGTGCATAATAACCATTATAAATGTCTGATCCAGGTATTTTTTTACCAGTTAATTTATAAGTCCCAGCTTGTATATCTGTACCCACTTTAAATGTTTGGCTTCCAGATACACTTCCAGAAGTTTTTCCAGAGCCACTACTACTTGAAGAAGAACTACTACTTGATGAAGAACTACTACTTGATGAAGAACTTGAATGATAATAATGACTTAATTTAAAACTACCCACATTAAATTTAGGGGTTTCAAACAATTTAGTATTAATTCCACGACTATTATTTGCTTCTATTATAATAACTATGTCAGTAATAGTTCCATTTTCAATGTCTATTCCACCACCAGAATTATCCATACTTAATGAAACATGATTAATTCCAGGATTTAGTGTATAATCTGATAAATATGAAGGTGCTTTTATACAAGTTGATAATAATTTATCACCATTATATAATTTAATATTTGTTGTATAATCATAAATTGAACCATTTGTTAATACATCGAAGTCAAGATTTCCTTTAGAATAATGTACAGTATCACCATCAACATCATGAATCTCGAAACTAATATCACTAATATTTTCTATTATACCATCACTAATTTTTTTAGTAGGTGTGTTATCAATCTTATTATTATTAGTATTACCATTACTTGCTAATGCACTAACACTTAATATTAAGACTCCCAATAATATTAAAAAACCGAAAATATACAATAAATTTTTATCGTTAAATGGATTTTCTATAATGTCCTTTATTTTTTTTAATAGGGTATTTTTTTCATTGAAAACTCTTTCTGGATTCACATTTTCTATCTGACTCCTTTTTAATGTTTCATTAATTTGATCATCACTTAATTCTTTTTTTAACATGCTATTTTCTTTATTAAAGACTTTATCCTGATTCACCTTTTCTATGTGACCCCTTTTTAATATTTCATTAATTTGATCATCACTTAATTCTTTTTTTAATAACGATCTTCTTTTATCTTCATCCATCTTTTATCAACTCATTTTTTAATCTGAAAAAAATATTCGTAAAAAATAATTTATTCTCAAAATATTTTAATTTTCAAAATATTTTATTTTCATAAATATAATTATATGTACTACTAATATATAAAGGTAATTGTTTTAAGGAATTTAAATCAATAATAAAAAATTATTAAATATTCTTTATTTAAATAAAAAATAGTTAAAAAGAATTAGTTAAAATAGTGGGTAATTAAAGTATTTGCATTGAAAAATCTACCACCCCCCCCCCAATATAGGTTATTTAAGGATTAAATAGCTATTTAAATAGCTAAAAAACTTTAGAATAGCTATTTTACAGTTTTTAAAGCAAAATTACTTGTTTTTTAATGTTTTATAAAAATTTTTATTAAATATCCAAGTGATGAAAATTTTAATATTGTTTTTGTTAAGGAGAAATAATCAACTCTGGCAAGTTAAGGAATTTTCTTTTTATTTTTTCTTTATTTTTCTTTATTAAGCTTAATTTCATATAATTTATTAATTAATCATTTCATAAGGGTAATATTCAAATTTTCAATGCTAAATTTTATTAGCATTAATTTTAGATGGATATCAAATATGCAAAATTATAAAAATTACTCTTCTCAAGAATATTTCATCAGTAAAGATTTGAGCATTGTTCAATATTCCTAACATCCTTTAAAATAATTGTTTTTAAATATTTAAAGCAAAATTATTTGTTTATACACTATTTATAAAAAATTTTCATTATGAAGATATACGAATTTTGGGGTTGTAAGAAATCCAATTGATAAATTATTTTTAACTTTTTACTCAAATAGATGATATAAGTGAAAGTCTTTTTTAGCATCGTATGGGCCTTATAAATGTCTTAAAATGCTTTAAAAATAAAATATTATATTTACATTCACTGTTGTTATCGATATAAGTTATTTTGATACTAATAAATAAGATTATAGTAAGAATAAATGGTTATATGGTTTTAGTGTGGAGGATATTTGGTTTTTTTGAATTAAATGTTTTTTTTAAAATTTTTTTGGTTCGCATTCTACAATAGAATACGAACTTATATTTTTCTTTAAAAAAGGTGTTGAGAGGAAAAGTTTTTTTTTATTTAATGATAGTTATTATGAAAGATTTCTTAAATTTTAAATATCATTTTATAAAAATCTATAATTTTAGATTGATTAATAAAACTAATTTTAAATTAATATATTCTGTAATATAACTATATGTTCTCTCAAACTTTTGAGAGAAATTTTGATCAAAAAGTTTATGGATTAAACAGCAATAAGTAAATAGTAAATATTTTTTTGACTTTTCATGATTTGTTTTGAAAAAATAAACTGATTAAGATGAGTTCTAAAAAAATCATTATCTCCTTGTCTTATCTAAGAATATTCTATTTCTTATATCAAATGAATCAAATTCTCCATTAATTTTAAGTTTACCCACCATTTCTTTCATGGTAATTTTTTCAGTAATTTCTAATTTTACAGAAGCATTGATTATTTTATCTTATTTAGTCTTGGTTTTCATTATTAGGTCTGTTAATATACCAGTAGATTTACCAGTTCTTTGTGATAAGTTATTTATCTGTTTAATAGCCTCAATTGATAGAGCATATGTTGTTTTTTTAATATTCATTGTTATACCCACCATATTATAAAATATTTTAATTAATATAAATATAGTACTTTACCAAACTTTTTTAACATAGCTAAGATTATTTAAAATCAGTTTTTAAATAGTTAAATTTCAATTTTAAGAATGTTTAAAGGTTTTATACATGTTATTCAACATGAGTAATATGTTACAAATGTTAAGGAAAGTACTATAATTTTAAATTAATATAATTTCATAATATTGCAGTTTAAAAAAAGTTCTTATGATCCTATATTTTTTGGAAAAGTTGAAGATGCTCGATATTTTATTTTAGATATTTAGAGTTCAATACATCCATGTTATGTAAAAGTACAAATTGTATTGCCTTATTAACTGAAAATTCTAAAAGTTAATACTATGATCTTAATAATAAAGAAGATTAATTATACTCTAAAAATAAAAGGTAAAAATCACCAGTATAGAAAATACTTTAAATTAATGTTTAACGTGAAAACCAGTTAGGTCCTGTTCCTTCATCAAGTTCCTAAAAGTTATATGTCTAAGGAGGAGTTTTGGAAAACCAGTTATGTCCTGTTCCTTCATCCCAGTAAGGAACATTGTATCCTCCATTAACTTTGATTGTTTCATCTTTTAAAACATATAACATCCAATCTTCAACTGTACTCAGAGGAACAGGATCAATAGACCAAAATTCACCATTTTTCTTATAATAATCAATTCTAAAATATGACAAGTGATGAAATTTAAGTCCACTATAGTAATAAGGGATTTTAATGGTTGAATCTGTTGAAATAGGATAATAATACGGATTTTTCCACATTGCATAATGTACTCCTTCATCATCATCCCCATAAAGTACATCCATAGAAATACCATAACATTTAACATCATCTGGAATATTGAATGTGAAAGTTGCATAGTTATTATTGTTTGTTTCAGTACCTGTAGTTATGTTTGTTTCTGTGTTTGTAGTTATGTTTGTCTGGTTACTCTTAAGTTCCATGTTTTTTTGAATAGTTTCTATTAAATAGTTGTTACATCGGTCAATAAGATTGAAAGTTTCGTTAATTATCTGGGTTTCTTCATAGTATGCTGTAATTCCAGTTATTAATATTATACCTAAAATACTAATGATTATTAGATATTGTTTATTTATTTTAATAAAGATCACCTATATGGGGTACTGTAAAAATAGGATGGATTTTTGCAATTAAAAAATTAAGAAAGTATGCTAAAAATTTGATGACATGTATATTATCTAAATTTTTCATGTCTAAAACCCAAATTTTGGATTTTGAATTTCCATCCTTCCTTCCTTTTTACAATGCCTATCTGGTAAGAAATAAAGTACAATACCGATAATGAGTTCTCCAACACATAAAATTAAAATTGTGAGGAATATTTGAGAATATATGGGGGCGAATCCACCAAATATCATGCTAGTAATATCTGTTGTAGAAGAAGTATTCAAATTTTTAGAAAAGTTAAATATTGCAAAAAAGTTATAATAAATTATACTTGTAATTATAGATCCATTTAATCCAAATACTATAAGTAAACCACTAATTGTTCCAATTGTACTATTTTTAATCATATTCATAATAACAACCATTCAAAATTTAATATTTATTCAATTTTTATTAATGATAGTTTTTAGTAACCTAAAGTTTTTTTAGAAATTTCTCAAATATTTTTTGTGATCACAAACATTAGATCATTATTTTTCATGTTTTATGGTAACCACAATATAATTATTGTGTTCATTCATATATAAAGTTTTCCAATTTTCTGCAATGTTGCCAACTTATAATTTTCGATTAAAATTTCTACTAAAATCTTGATTTATATAACTCCATTTTTAATTTCAATTCAATTTTAAAAAAATAATTTTCTTAAGTTGACAACATTAAAAATAAAAATTGTAAATTTTTGTGAAATTGATTCAACTTTTAGAAAAATTTTGATCAAAAAGTTTATGGATTAAACATAATAAATTCATCAAAAAATATAAATACATTTCATGGGAAAAGTTTTTTGATAAATTTTTAAAAAATTAATGTATACTTATGAAAATGATGATGATTTAAAAGTTTTGAAAATTAATTTTTTGAAAATCCTTAAAACTACTAAATTTAATGGTTTACATATATATGTAATGCATGAAAAATGGGTAGTTTTAAGATTTTATTTTTTTCAAATTTTTTTTAAACTTAATTTTAATTAATTTCCATTAAATTGTTTATTAAAATCTTAAAGAAAATTATCACAAAAAAAATATATTAATTTAAAATTATTTATATTAATCAAAATATAGTTATAATATAATATCTTTGATAAAGTTCTTAATAAATAATTTTTTTAGAAATAAAATAATTTTTTTAGTAAATATTTTTTTAGTAAATAAATATTATTAAAAAATATTAATTTATAATTAGTTATATTATATTATCTTTGATAGGTTTTTAATAAATAATTTTTTAAAATGAATATTACTAAGTAATATTGATTTATAATTAATTATATTAATTAAAATAAGTTTATATTAATTAAAATAAATTCATATTATTTCAAATTTAAAATTATAGATTTTTATAAATTAATATTTAAAATTAATTAATTCAATAAAAAAAATTTATTATTCAAAAAAAATTATTATTCAAAATTTAAGAACTTTAAAAATTTAAGAACTTTATCATAATGACTATAATTAAAATAAGTTTATATTATTTAATTATAGATTTTTGTAAATTAATAGTTTAAAAGATGTTGTTTCAAGAAAATACAAAGGAATGAGAATAAATAGCTTAATTGTAAATTTAACATTAGATCTACTAATGCTACTGAATTAAAGAATGAATCAGATGAGTAAATAAGATGAATCTATAACAAAAAAAAATATACAATATATAATCTGGATTGATATAAATTAAATCAGGGAAATAATAATCGATTATTATATTATAGTAGCTTTGATAAAGCTCTTAATAAATAACTTTTCTAAAAATAGCTATTATCAAAATATTTTTATTTAAAATTATTTATATTAATTAAAATGTAATTATATTATTTAAAATTTAAAGTTATAACTTTTTATAAAAGAATATTTAAAATTCAATAAAAAAAGTTATCATTCAAAAGGACTATATCTTAATACAACCGTACCTCTAACAATAAATTTATAGTTGGATAATGAAGTGAAAAAATGATTGAAGTGAAAGAATTACCTTTAAGTATTGACACCTTTGAAGAAATAATTGAAGATAATTATATTTATGTTGATAAAACCAAAGAAATATGGAAAATAATAGAAAAAAGAAAAAAATATCATTTTCTTTCTCGTCCAAGACGATTTGGAAAATCACTTTTAATAAGTACAATGAAGGAATTATTTCTTGGTAATGAAAAATTATTTAAAAACCTTTATATTCATGATAAATGGGAGTGGAATAGAAAATATCCTGTACTTCATTTTGATATGAGTAAACATGACAGTACTTCACCAAAAAACTTAGAAAGATCTATTATTCATTCCATTGAGAAAATTGCAAACAAAAAGCAAATAAACATAGATAAAGAAATAAGTTTAAAAGATAAATTTACAGACTTAATCGAAGGGATTCATGAATCTATAGGTGAAAAACTTGTTGTTTTAGTTGATGAGTATGATAAACCTATACTTGATAATATAGGTAACTTAAAAATAGCTAATAAGAATCGTGAGGTTTTAAAAAGCTTTTACAATATTTTAAAAAGTTCAGGACAATACATTCATTTTGTTTTTATAACTGGTGTTAGTAAATTCTCTCAAACAAGTATTTTCTCGGGGTCCAATGTTTTAAAGGATTTAACTTTCAATGAAAATTACTCTAAAATTTGTGGTTACAGTCAAGACGAGCTTTTAAATTATTTTGATGAATATATTAATAGTTTTGCAAAAAGTGCAAGTATGACTAAAAATAGTTTACTTAAAAAAATTAAAAGCTATTATGATGGTTACTCTTGGGATGGTAAGAATTTTTTATATAATCCCTATTCAATACTATCATCCTTAGATGATAAATTGTTCTCTAATTATTGGTTTAAAACTGGAACACCAAGTTTTTTAATAGAACTTATAAAAAAAGAGAATGATATTAGTTCACTAATAACTAAACTTAAAATAGATCCTAATAGTTTAACAGATTTTGAGTTGGGTAATATAAATTTAACAAGTGCATTACTACAAAGTGGTTATCTTACAATTAAAGATAAAAGAGAGTATGAAGGTGAAATACTTGAATATGTTCTTGATATTCCAAATAAAGAAGTTCATGATTCAATATTTAAGGAGCTATCTTCTATATACACCAATAAGTCTTATAGTGAATTAAAAATATTAGCTTACGATTTATTATCTTCTTTTAAAACCTCTGATAGTGAAAAATTTAATAAAGTTATGAAGATTTTAATTTCAAGAATCAGCTATTTGGATCATAAAAGAGATGAATCTTTTTATCATGCACTATTTCTCTCTATCATGGGTCTTTTAGGATTTTCTATTAGGGGTGAGATAATAACAAATATAGGCAGGTTTGATGCAGGATTAATACATGAGAACATAGTGGTAATTTGTGAAATAAAATATAATGATAGAGAAAATCTTGACAAACTAACAGATATAGCTATGAATCAAATTATAAAAAGAAGATACTATGAATCCTATTTAAATAAAGATATTGTGATCTTATTAGGGTTAGGATTTAGTAATATGGATGTACAAGGAAAATTAAAATCATTGAATAAAAAAAGTCTATAAATTCTCATAATTTTCACTTCAATTAAAAAAATAAGAACTGTAATCATATACAATAGAAAAAATTTAGGATTGATGAGATATGTTTGATGCTGAATATCTTCAATCACAGTTAAATAATTACTGTGATGAGTTAGAAGTGCTTAGAAACCTTTCAAAAATCACAATAAAAAATTATAGGCAAACCAATAATTATTTTATTAGATATTTAAATACCAATAATCTGGATATTGAACATGACTCAGATATTATCCTAAAAAAATTTATAATACATCTTAAAAAAGATAAAGATAATAGCTACTCTACAATAAATAAATATCTTCAACAGATTATTCAATTTTTAAGATATTTAGATATTAAAGTGGATATTCAATTACCAAAGGATAACAGTAAAAATAAAAAAATAAAATATTTACAACCAGAAGAAGTTAATGAAGTTTTAAAGACCATTCCTCATGATTTGATTAGAGATAAAGCTATTATTCAAACATTGTATAGGACAGGACTTAGAGTTTCTGAACTTTGTAATTTAAAAAAAGAAAATTTAGATGTTAATAGTGTTGATAAGGCAATAGCTATTTACGTTTATGAAGGTAAAGGCAATAAAGATAGAACCGTTTATATTGATAATAAAACACTTGAACTTATTAATGCAATGATTTATAAAAGAGTTATTAAAAATATTATTGGTGAAGATAAGTATTTATTCATCAATAAACTTGGAAATAGATTAAGTGAGAGAAGTGTTCAAAAAATTGTTAAAAAGCATGCAATAGCTACTGATAGACGACTTGCATTAGAAGGAAGACAAACTAATTTTGAAAAGAGATTAACTCCTCACACTCTTCGCCATTCTTTCACAATTTTCTTATTAAATTATAGTAATAAGCCAATAAATGAAGTTCAGCAACTTTTAGGTCATAGTAATATATCCACAACTCAAATTTACAGTAAAGTGGATGATGAAAGAATTAAACACAGCTATGAAAATATTAATTGGGATTAAATTCATTATAGTTCATAAATTCATTATAGTTCATAAATTCATTATAGTTCATAAATTCATTATAATTCAAATATTTTTCATCATTAAATATACAAGTTAATTTAATTTATTGGACAGGTGCTAAAGTCCTTAAAACATTATTAAATTAATTATACATTAAATTAAAGTTCAAATAGGCTGATTTTGTATGAGTGATAAGTGTTAAATAACTTTTACTTATTTTTTTTAATATTTTTGATAATAAAGAGGCGTGTAAAATGGATAAAGAATTGAAAGAAGCTAATGAAATATTAGGATTTAACTTTATAACCCCAGATAACATTGAAAGATTAAATAATGAAGGGTTGAATATAGATGAAATAGCTAAAGAATTAAATACAAGTGGAGCTATGATTAAAACATTAATGGATAGTTCCAATATAGTTCCACATGCTATAAAAGTTAAACAATTGTTAGATGAAAGAAGGATGGAAAGATTGAATGATCTTCATAATCAAATTTTAGAAAAGTTTCAATTCTGGATACATAAATCAACATTGGCTGAACATATTATTGATAATTTTTTAGATGATTTAGAATCCAATAAAATAGATTTAGAACATTTTTATAATAGGATATAAAAGGTTGAAAAAAGTTATTTATTAAGAACTTTATCAACATCAGTATAAATATGATTTGAATAAATATGATTTGAATAAATATAATTTGAATAAATATAATTTGAATAAATATAATTTGAATAAATATAATTTGAATAAATATAATTTGAATAAATATAATTTGAATAAATATAATTTGAATAA